>JAJAPY010000019.1 GCA_020523885.1 Candidatus Liberimonas magnetica
AAACTGGATTCTCCTGTCAAGCAGGAGAATGACAAAAAGAGGCAAAAGCCTAGTTAGGCAACAGCCTCATTTTATATTTTAAACATTTGAATTTATTTAGAATTTCGGATTTAGTGTTTAGGATTTACACTTAAGTTAGTTGCTCCTTTCTATCTTCCTGAGATAAACGCTAAAAGGCTGGCAGGCCTCAGGAGTTTGTTTGATAAAATAAATAAAAAAATATAAAATAATAGTCAACCAATATTAAAAATAGGTTGACTATTATTTTATATTTATCCCTATGCCGGTTGAAGGCCTTCGGGGTTGGCTGTATCTAATGGGGCATAATGAGCGAACTTGAAAAATTGTGCGATTCTATAATAGACGGGAATAAAATATCTTTGATTGACGCAAAAAACCTGGTTAAGGCTGATATCTATGAACTGTTCTATTTTGCGAACAGGCTGCGGGCGAATTTTAAGAAAGACGAAATAAAGCTCTGCGGTGTTGTAAATGCAAAATCAGGCATGTGCACGCAGGACTGCAAGTTCTGCGCTCAGTCTTCGTTTAACGATACTTCTGTGAAAGCTTACCATCTCCTTGACGAAAAAGATCTGAATAAAGCCTATGAAAAGGCTGTATCGGCAAAACTTCAGTGTTTTGGGGTTGTAACGAGCGGGCATGGGCTTTCAAGCCCGGAAATAGACCGGGTATGTTCGTTTTTGTCAAAGAACAAAAGAAAGAATTTAAAGCTGAGCACCTCTCTTGGGATAATTGAAAAAAAAGACCTTAAAAAATTAAAACAAAACGGGGCTTCGCGCTTTCATCATAATTTAGAGACCTCAGAAAGTTTTTTTCCAAAAATATGCACTACGCATGAATACAGCCAAAGGGTAAATACGGTTAAAAACGCCAGGGAAGCCGGACTTGAGGTTTGTTCAGGAGGCATATTCGGCCTTGGAGAAGGGTTTAATGAAAGGCTGGAACTCGCTTTCACATTACGAGGCCTTGACGTAGATTCTGTGCCGCTAAATTTTCTAAACCCTATCAAGGGGACGCCGCTTGAAACACGGCCGAGGCTGAAAGCCCTTGATGCCTTAAGGATAATCTCTATATACCGCTTTATCCTGCCGGATAAAGATATAAGCGTATGCGGAGGAAGGGAAATAACATTAGGAGACCTCCAGTCCTTTATTTTTTATGCGGGAGCAAACGCAATGATGGTAGGCGACTATCTCACTACGCAGGGAAGGCCCCTTAAAAAAGACCTCAAGATGATACATGACCTGGGGCTTAAAATATACTTTAATGAATAAAGAAATTGTATTGATTACAGGAGCGTCACGCGGGATAGGTGCAAGGCTGGCTCTTGAGTTTGCGTCTTCCGGATACTTTGTTATAATAAACTTCTTAAAAGAGGATGAAAAAGCTTCTGAAGTATTAAAAAAAATTAAGGCTCAAGGTGCAGAGGCCCAAACCGTAAAAGCCGATATTTCCGATCCGGTACAAGTTAGGAATATGGTAAGAGATATCGTCAAAAGCCGCGGCAGGATAGATGTCCTGGTAAATAATGCAGGGATCACAAAGAACAGGACGATCGCAAAAATGTCAGAAACAGAGTGGGATGACGTAATAAGGACGGACTTAAGCGCTGTTTTTTACCTTACAAGAGAATGCTCTAAGATAATGATAAAGAACAAAAGCGGTTCTATCATAAACATCTCGTCTATTATCGGTTTAAGAGGCCAATTCGGGACAGGGAACTATTCAAGCGCAAAAGCAGGTGTGATAAGCCTTACAAAATCATCCGCAAAAGAACTGGGAAGGTTTAAAGTAAGGGTAAATGCGGTCCTGCCGGGTTATCATTTGACAGATATGGGGCAAAACTCGACAAAAGATTATTTGGATAAAGTAAAACAGGAAAGCGTACTTTCCGAAACGACCGACATTGACGAGCTTTCCAGGTTCATAGTTTTTCTTTCAAAAATCAAAACTGTTTCCGGCCAGGTATTTAACTGGGATTCAAGAGTAATTTAATAGCGTACAGCGGATAGCGTTTAGCGTATAGAATTTCAAAGTCTCTAAGGTGTTAGATTTTACTATACGCTATACGCTCCACGCTACAATAAAAGGACATTATGAACAAAGTCGTGGTTACAGGTATAGGCCTTGTTACGCCGCTTGGTTTTGGGTTGGAAAACAGTTGGAAAAACCTGCTTGAAAGCCGGAGTGCGGTAAAGCCTGACAAAGAGTACCACGGGATCCTTTCTGCAAGGATAAATAACCTTACGGTGCCGGATGAAGTCCGGCTTGTGTCGCTCGCTTTTTTAGCAGCAAGCGAAGCAATGAAAGAAAGTGACCCTGAAACTTATGAGAAATTCGGCTGTACCGTAAGCATAAGCAAACCCAACCTTGCTACATCAAAGTCAAACGAGCTGCGGTTTTCAGACATATTCCTTCAATCAACGGTCAATGAACAGTTATGCAGGATTTTTAAATTGCAGGGGCCGACCAGGAACATAGTAGCCGCGTGTGCCACAGGAACTGACTCGGTTATTCTGGGTGCTGAATGGATAAAACACGGCATTTGCGATATGGTGCTTGCCGGTTCGTGCGAATCGTCTTTTCATCCGCTGTACATCGCGGGTTTTAAGCAGATGGGTGTCCTTGCAAAAAATAAAGTCTGCCCTTTTGACAAAGAAAGGGAAGGTTTTGCAGTAGGCGAAGGCGCAGGGATATTGGTCCTTGAAAGAAAAGACAGGGCTCTCCTTCGCGGAGCGAGAATTTACGGAGAAATACTCGGGTATTCAATGTCGAACGGTGCTGTTAATCCCGTAAGTTTTGACCCGGCGGGGAATGTTATCTCCCAAAGTATCCGGCAGGCCCTTGAAAAAGCTAATTTTGTAAATCTCGATTATATAAATGCACACGGCACGGCTACAAAACTAAATGACCTCATAGAAACAAGGGCAATAAAAAATGTTTTTAAAGACAGCGCAAAAAATATATCCGTTTCATCCACAAAAGCTGCTACAGGCCATCTCCTTGGCGCTTCAGGCGCGATAGAGCTTGTCTTTTGCTTCTTAGCGATAAGAGATAAAATGATACCGCCGACATTGAATTTAGACACCCCGGACCCAGAATGTGACCTTGATTATACCCCAAACAAAGCAAGAAATAAGCTGATACGAACAGCGATGTCTCTATCCTTTGGTTTTGGCGGGCAAATTGGGGTTATAATAGTAGGGAATAATTAAAAGAACCAGCTGTTACCGATGCGGGATCGGTAATGGCTGTTAAGGAGTGGTTACAGTTGAAAAATCGTATATTTTGGATTATTGTTTTATTGGCAATTATTATAAGGCTGCTTTACTTTTTCCAGATAAAAGACCACTTTTTGTTTAAACAGCCTATACTTGATGCGAAATATTATCATACCTGGGCTCTTGAAATAGCAGGCGGCGACTGGCTTGGCAAGTCCCGGGGAGTTTTCATGATGAGCCCGGGCTATTCGTATTTTCTCGGGGCAATTTACAGGGTTTTCGGGCCGAATATCCCTTTTGTAGTCCTATTCCAGTTCTTATTAAGTGTCTTGACCGGGTTGATTATTTTTAAAATAGGGGAAAAGCTTTTTTCAAGGACAGCCGGGGTTTTAGGCATGTCCTTCTATCTTTTTTATTCTATTTCGATATTTTACGAAAGCACGCTTTTAAAAACAACCCTTATAAATTTTGTAAATATGCTCGGCATTTATCTTATTATCGCAGGAGGCCTTGTAAACTGCCTCGTGTCCGGTATCCTGCTGGGTTTTTCCGTTCATCTCCGGCCGAATATCCTGATCTTCCTGCCGTTTGCTGGCCTATATATCCTTAAGGATAAGAAATTTAAACCGTCTCTTGTTTTTATATTAGGGGTGTTATTAATTCTTTTTCCTGTAGCATGGCGGAACCTGAAAGTAGGCGGGGAATTTGTTTTTTCCACGGCGCACGGAGGGATGAACTTTTATACAGGAAATTCCTCGTTTTGTAAAGGGCCCTATACGCCGCTTCCTTTTGCAAGAACTGATCCTGAAGTTGAGCAGTCTGATTTTATGCAGGAAGCTAACAGGCGTTCAGGGCTTAATTTAACCCCTGCGCAGTCTTCTTCTTTCTGGTACAAAGAGTCTTTTAAGTACATAGAAAACCATTTCTCCGAGTGGTTTAACCTCGTAGCAAAGAAGACGCTTATTTTTATTAATTCGTATGAACCGCCGATAAATCTTGACTACTACTTTTTCAAAAATGAATATAAATCCATACTTTCCGTCCCAATGTTAGGTTTCGGTATAGTATTGCCGCTTGCGGTAATAGGGCTTATTTTCAGCCCTTACAACTTTCTTCTTTTAGCATATCTATTGGTTTACTTTGCTTCCAGCGTGATATTCTTTGTAGTTTCCGAATACAGGTTCCCAATAGTTCCTGTCCTTTGTGTCTATGCGGGTTTTGGTATAGGGTATCTCATTAATTTATACAGAAAAGGGTCACCTTTAAAACTATATTTAACGTTTTTTATGCTGATATTTCTTTTTTGGCTTGTAAATAAAGATATATATTCAGATGTTTTTGGTTTCCCGAAATATAAACGGGCAAACCTGGCAAATTCATATTTCGGCTTAGGTGTAACCTATGAAGACCAGGGATTGGTCAAGGAAGCGGTCGAAACTTATAAAAAAGCCATTGATATAATGCCTCAATCCGGGCCTATGGTCAATCTGGCAAATATATATGAAAAACAGGGCGACCTGGACGGTGCCCAGAAAATATATGAAGCGGCTATAAGAAATAACCCAAATTCCAGCGAAGCCTTTAACAACCTTGGAAGCGTACTGTTTAAAAAAGGAAAATATGAAGACTCTATAAAGTGTTTTAAACAAGCCCTGATGTTAAACCCTTATTTTGAACAGGCAGGAAAAAATTTAGCTATACTAGAAGATGTTATAAAGAAGAAATCAAAATGAATACTTATTGACATGACTCATCTGTCATTGTGAGGGAGCATGGCGACCAAAGCAATCTATCGAATTTACACCGAGATTGCTTCGCTTCGCTCGCAATGACGGCTTTATAATGTTCTCAAGTCGAACTATGTAAATAGGCAACTAAAATAATAACATGAAAAAAGAATTGACAAACGAACTTGAGGTCTTAAAAGAAAAAGGGCTTTACAGAAGCCTAAAGATCATATCTTCATATTCCGAAAAAGAGATTGTAATAGACGGGATAAAATATATGAATTTCTCATCTAACAACTATCTCGGGATGTCCCTGCGTCCTGAAGTAAAAAAGGCAGCTATAGATGCTATAAACAAGTACGGCTGCGGCGGCACCTCATCGCGGCTTATCTGCGGGACATTAGACGTTCATAAAGAGCTGGAAGAAAAGCTCGCCAGGCTAAAGTCCAAAGAAGCATCCCTTGTTTTTCCGAGCGGTTTTTCAACTAATCAGGGGATAATAAGCACTCTATTTTCAAGCGGCGACGCAATAATAATGGACAAACTTAACCATGCTTCCCTGTGGGACGGGGCAAGTTTGAGCAAGGCAAGGATATTCATTTACGAGCACAAAGATATGGAGTCTTTGGAGAAAATTTTAAAACGCGCGCAAAGCTATAAAAAGCGTTTGATAGTTACAGATACTGTTTTTTCTATGGACGGCGACCTTGCACCTCTTAAAGAAATAGCTTATCTTGCAAAAAAATATAGTGCCGTAACAATGATCGATGAAGCTCATGCCACGGGTGTGTTCGGGGAAAAAGGAAGCGGGCTTGCAGAAGAATTAGGAGTTGAAAAAGAAATAGATATCGTAATGGGCACGCTTTCAAAAGCCATAGGTTCTTCCGGCGGGTTTGTCTGCGCGGATAAAGAGACAATAGAATATCTGATAAATAAAAGCCGCGCATTCATTTATACGACATCGCTTGCGCCTGCAAGCGTTTGCTCTGCTATAAAGGCCCTTGAGATAATAGAAAGAGAACCGGAAAAAAGAAAGAAACTGCTTGAAAATGCAAAGTATTTAAAAAATAATCTTAATGCCCTGGGTTTTGATACTTTAGAATCAGAAAGCCAGATAATACCTCTTTTTACAGGCGAAGTAAGTAAAACCCTGGAGATTTCGTCAAAGCTTATGGATGCCGGGATATATGTCCCTGCCATAAGGCCGCCTACCGTAGCCGAAGGTAGATGCAGGCTGAGGTTTTCCCTGACAAGCCAGCATAGTAAAGAGGATATAGATAAATTGATTGAAACAATAAAGACAGAGTTAAAATTAAGAAAATAAGATATGATGTAAAAAAGGGTGTCATTCCCGAAATTAGTAATCGGGAATCTAAAAATAAGTAAAGCAAGTAAAGCCAGGCACGTAAATCCGTAAATAGAGTTAGTGTAGTTAGAGAAGCCTGACGTGGAAATCAAGCAATGTTTATAAAAATTATTATTATCCTAGCAGTAAACCTATTTTCTATATTTATACCTTCAAATAAAAAACTAAATCACTTAATTCGAGGGACACAATACATAATTCTGAATAATATTCCAGCAAGTAGAAGGGGAGTTAGGTAATAAGGTATTTGGAAAAAATGGGAAATGTTTTCAATGGTTACGAAATCGTAAGGAGGTAAAATGAATTCCTTAAAGAACGATAAAATTAAGTTGCCTCTGGGGTCTGTGTGGCTGATGAATTCCGTTGCCGAGTACAAGGGTAAGCAGGAGCTGTATGATAAACAATCACCGCAGGTTTTGAAATCATTGCTGGAAATGGCACTTATTCAAAGTGCGGAATCGTCCAACCGTATTGAAGGAATAACTGTTGAAAAGAACCGCCTGAAATCTTTGGTTCTTGGCCACAGCAAGCCTCGGGACCGCTCGGAAACAGAGGTTGCCGGGTACAGGAATGCTCTTAACTTGATTCACAAAAAGCATGATAGCCTGCGAATAACACCTGAAACGATACAGGAATTGCACCGGCTCAGCCATGCCAATGCATAGGATGCAGGGAAATGGAAAGAAAGAGATAATGATATTATTCGCAAACATTCAGACGGCAGAATGGAAGTCATTTTTAAGCCGGTGAGCGCCGCAAAAACTCCGGAAATGATGGAGCAATTATGCCGTGCGTATGAAAATAGCATAGACCAACTTCGCTATCCCGATATGTATGCCATAGCCTGCCTGGTTCTTGATTTTTTAAGTATTCATCCGTTTCGGGACGGCAACGGCAGAGTATCACGGCTTTTGACATTGCTTGTGTTGTATCAGCATGGGTATAAAGTCGGAAAATATATAAGCATTGAACGGATAATAGAACAATCCAAAGAAACATATTATGAAGCTCTTAATAAGAGTTCTAAAAACTGGCATGAGGCAAAACACGATATATTCCCCTGGTTTAATTATTTTCTGGGAACTATATTGTCCGCGTATAAGGAATTTGAAGAGCGTGCCGGCAAAATAAAAGCCGCTAAAGGGGCGAAAACAGGTATTATTGTTAAGGCTGTTGAAAGCCAGCATGGAGAATTTTCTATATCCGACATCGAGAGCGAAAGCCCGGGCGTCAGCCGGATCATGATAAAGAAAGTCCTGCATCAGTTAAGCAAAGAAAAGAAAATTAAATCCCTTGGAAAGGGACAAGCAGCCAAATGGAAGAGAATGGTATAACAGTAGTGTCATTGGTATAATGAATGGTATATTATAAGTGAATTCGAGGGACAGAATACATAATTCTAAATAAAATTCCAGCAAGAAAACACGCCTTGTTAAATGAACTAAAAATTATGAATGAATATCCAAAAAAATCAGGATAAAATTGAAAGAACTTGCAGGGTTATCTTAGTCAAAGAGAACTTGATGCAGGGTTGAAATTGTTACATGAAAAATTTAATGATTGGGAGAAGGGAAAAATTGATTGTTTTGAATTAAATGAATATATACATAAATTCCATAATAGTGTATCACGTGAAATCTGGAAAAAGTATAACCAGCCTAAAACTGGTAATTGGGGACATACAACGTTGTTTGATAATACGATATTCAAAAGTATTATATGCCATATTCAATATTGTATTTGGAAAATGGAACGGGGGGGGAAGACAGTTAAAAAGAAGAAGCAGCCTCTGCGTATACAAATAAGAAGGGTTTAAAAGAAATGAATAAAGGAATATTTATCACGGCAACCGATACTGAGGTGGGGAAGACTTACATTTCCTGCCTGCTTGCACAGGAGCTTGTAAAAGGGAAATGTAAAGTCGTAGGAATGAAACCTGTTTCTGCGGGGTCAAGAGATGACGCAAAAAAGCTTATTAAGGCTTCCGGTGTTAAAGAAAAGATAGAAACAGTAAATCCGCTGTTTTTTAAGTACCCGCTTGCCCCGTATGCCTCGGCGCTTATTGAGAATAGGAAAATAGACCTGTCTTTGGTCTGGAAAAACTATAAAGAACTTTCAACAAAATATGAGTTTATGATAGTTGAAGGTATTGGCGGTTTAATGGTGCCGGTCAAAAAGGATTATTATGTGCTTGATCTGATAAAGGGTTTTAAGCTTCCGGTACTTATAGTTGCAAGGCCGGGCCTTGGGACTATCAATCATGTTCTTCTGACCCTAGAGGCACTAAAGAAAGCAGGTGTTAAGGTTTTAGGTATAGTAATTAATGACAAAAAAAGACACAGTCTTTCTGAAAAAACAAATCCAAAAACATTAAAATCTTTGACCGGGCTTCCTGTCCTTGAAGTCCCGCATAATAAAAAAATAGATTTAAAAAGGAACAAATGGCTGACAGGGCAATAAACACGCAAAAACTGATAAACGATGACAAAAGGTATATCTGGCACCCGTTTACCCAGATGGCAGACTGGGCCAAAGATGACCCATCTAAAGCTCTTGTTATAGAACGGGGCAAAGGGAATTATCTTTACGATACTTCCGGCAGAAAATATATAGATGGTGTCTCAAGCCTCTGGGTCACTGTTCACGGGCACAATAATACAAATATAAATAATGCTATAAAGGCCCAGTTGTCAAAGATAGCTCATTCCACTTTTCTCGGCCTTACTCATGAACCTGCGATAAAGCTTGGAAAAGAACTTGTAAAGATCGTTCCTGACGGTTTAACAAGAGTGTTTTATTCAGATAACGGGTCAACGTCAGTTGAGATAGCACTTAAGATGGCATACCAATACTGGAAACACAAAGGAGACAAAAACCGGAATAGTTTTTTATCGCTAAAAAATGCCTATCACGGGGACACTATCGGCTCGGTCTCGGTAGGCGGTACAGACCTTTTCCATAAGGCATTTAAAAACCTGCTTTTTAAAACATACTTTGCGCCTTCGCCGTACTGCTTTAGATGCGAACACCGAGTTCAGAGTTCAGAGTTCGGAGTTCGGAGTAAAAACCTTAAACATCATTGTAAATTAATGGGTTGTAGCGGGCAATGCATAGCGGGCGTTGAAAGCATACTGAAAAAACACGGCAAGGAAATTGCAGGGGGTATTGTTGAGCCGATGATACAGGGGGCTTCGGGCATGCTTACTATGCCGCCGGGGTATATGAAAGAATTTGAAAAAATTATCAAAAAATATGGGATACTTCTTATCTGTGATGAGGTAGCTACTGGTTTTGGAAGGACAGGCAGGATGTTTGCCTGCGAGCATGAAAATATCAAGCCTGACCTCATGTGCGTGGCTAAAGGCATAACCGGAGGGTATTTGCCGCTTGCAGCGACATTTGCCACGGAAAAAATATATAAAGCTTTTCTTGGCAGGTATGAAGAATTTAAAACGTTTTTTCACGGCCATACTTATACGGCAAACCCTCTGGGCTGCGCCGCAGCTCTTGCGAACTTGGAGATATTTAAGGATGATAAGGTCCTAAACAAAATACAGGATAAGATAAAGTGTTTAGAAAAAGAACTGCAGAATTTAAAATATCTGGAATTTGTAGGTGATATAAGGCATATCGGCCTCATGGCAGGGATCGAGCTTATAAAAAGTATAGATATAGGTAAAGGTAGAAATAAAGGGAAAAATAGAATAGAGGATTTTGAAGCTAGAGATAAAATAGGCGCAAAAGTATGCGCCCAATGCAGGAATTATGGGGTATTGCTAAGGCCTTTAGGGAATGTTATCGTGCTTATGCCGCCTTTAAGCATAACAAATAACGAAATAAAAAAGATTGTCGAAAGTATAAAAAACTCTGTATTGAAAATATGCAAAAAATAGTGTAGAATGAATACGTAATATTAATATTTTAAGGAGTGAGAAATGGAAACAAGGGTAAGGATAGATTTCACGAATTGTTTGAAAGAATCAGTCGGAGAACCGGGGTTGTCGTTAGAAGAGATTAAAGTTATGCAGCCAAAAATTACCAGCGCTTTTACTGCTATAAATGAAATGAAAAGTCAGGGAAAACTCGGGTTTATGGAACTTCCCTATAAAGAGGGTGAAGCAAAAACCATAAAAGCCCTGGCTAAGAAGCTTTCTCCTAAATTTGAGAACTTTGTAGTTATAGGCATAGGGGGCTCGGCGCTCGGCAATATCGCCGTCCAACAGGCGCTCCGGCACCCTCAGTGGAACCTGCTCGGTAAAAAAGAGAGGAAAGGTTTCCTGAAGCTTTTTGTTACAGATAATGTGGACCCTGATTTTATCGGCGGGATAATAGATGTAATTGATTTTAAAAAGACATTGTTCAATATAATCTCCAAATCAGGAAGTACAGCGGAATGCCTCGCAAATTATTTCATATTAAAAAAGATATTGCAGAAAAAAGCAGGCAAAAAATATAACGAGCATATAATCGTTACGACAGACGAGAAAAAAGGGTATTTGAGGGAAACCGTTGAAAAAGAAAAGCTTTTAAGTTTTGTTGTCCCTTCGAACGTCGGAGGAAGGTTCTCGGTATTGTCTGCCGTGGGTCTTTTATCAGCGGCCTTTACCGGGATAGATATAGAGAAACTGCTCAGCGGTGCAAAAGAAATGGATGCTGTATGTTCAAGCGGCAATATATTTGAGAACCCGGCGGCTATGTATGCGACTATCCAGTATCTTTTCTATTGGGCTAAAAGGCCGATGTCGGTCATGATGCCGTATTCAAATGCTATGTACGGTTTTGCGGACTGGTACAGGCAGCTTTGGGCGGAAAGCCTCGGGAAAAAACTTGACAAGCGCGGCGATGTTGTAAATGTCGGGCCAACGCCTATCAAAGCCCTCGGTGCCACGGATCAACATTCACAGGCCCAGCTTTATATGGAAGGTCCTGCTGATAAGATAATAAATTTTGTTTCTGTAGAAAACTTCAACAAAACTTTAAAGATACCGCCTTATGATAACCATTATCTGGCGGGCCGCACTTTAAACGAGCTGTTAAAATCGGAAGAAGAAGCGACGAGGCTTGCGTTAACAAAGATGGGAAGGCCTAACCTCACGATCAACCTGCCGAAAGTCGTCCCTGAAACGGTCGGTCAGTACCTTTATATGCTGGAACTTGCAACTGCATACACAGGAGAGCTTTTTAATATAAATGCGTTTGACCAGCCCGGAGTGGAACTGGGGAAACAATTGACTTATGCGTTGATGGGCAGGGCCGGTTATGAAGATAAGATGAAGGATATCCAGGAACAAAGAGATAAAATAACACAAAAATACATAATATAACAATACAATGACTAAAGCCCAATGAAAATATATTTTATGATTTAGGATTTATTCTGTTAGTCATTATGAGGTTAAGTAATGCGGATAGTAATTAAAATAGGCACAAATTTATTGACAACCCAAGATTCCTGCCTGGACAATAAGAGGATAAAAAGTATTGCGCAAGACGTGGCAGCCTTGAAAAAGGACGGGCACCAGATAGTTATTGTTACGTCCGGCGCTATTTGTGCCGGCATGGGTAAATTGAAGCTAAACGTAAAACCCGCAGACTTAAAAGAAAAGCAGGCGCTGGCAGCTATAGGCCAGCCGATCCTTATGGATACCTACAAAGAATATTTTGATGATGCCGGCATTGTCATAGCCCAGTTGCTTCTGACTAGGAGCGATTTTGACCAGAGGCAGAATTATTTGAATGCCCGCAGTACTCTTTTTAAGCTGCTGGATATGGGGGCTGTACCCATAATTAATGAGAACGATACGGTGGCTGTAGAAGAGATCAATTTCGGAGAGAACGATACCCTTGCGGCTTTAGTGGCTGCAAAGATTTCTGCCCAGTGTTTGATACTTTTAACCGATGTGGATGGTTTATACAAAGGAGCTGTGGGCAAAAGCGAGATAATAGCTAAGGTTGACAAGATAACCGATGATATAGAGAAATATGCAACCGTTGTTTCATCAAGCGGCAAAGGAAGCGGCGGTATGCTCAGCAAAATAAATGCCGCGAAAATAGCGGCTGCAAACGGCGTAAAAACCTTTATAGTAAACGGATTAAAAGAAAACGCTATAATCAAGGCAGCAAGCGGCCAGGAGATAGGGACGGTTTTTATGCCGAGGCAGGCTCTTGAGCCTAGAAAATGCTGGATAGCTTTTGGAGCAAAATGCCGGGGCAAGATCATCATAGATGACGGCGCCGTAACCGCTATAAGAGAAAGGAAAAAAAGCCTGCTTCCCTCGGGCATTGTCGCAGTCGATGGAAAATTTGAAATAGGAGACACAATAAGCATATCCGACAGGTCCGGAAAAGAGGTAGCGCGCGGCCTTACATATTATTCCAGCGAAGTGCTTGATAAGATCAAAAAAAAGAAATCATCCGAAATAAAAAAAATCTTGCCTAATGTAGATTACGAAGAAGCAGTCCACCGCGACAACTTAGTCATTTTATAAATATTGAGCCCCACGGGCAGGCCCGTGGTACCAAAATCCCTACCACCTACGGTGGGGCGAAATCCCGCTTGATTTACGGATAAACCTGTAGTTTTTAAGCGGCGGGATAAATAAATTTACAATTAAAAATAGGCTTTTGTATATAACTAAGCCTATTTTTTGATATATAAGGATATAAGATAAATGAAAAAAAGATTGCTGCTAGTCTTTTTTGGATTATTCTTTAGTTTGATATTGCTTGAAGCAGGCCTGCGCCTGGGCGGTTTTATATATAATTCCAGGCAGGAGATAAGGAACAGAGAAGAGCTGAAGAAGAAGAAACAGGTTTACAGAATATTGTGTTTAGGTGAATCAACAACGCAGGGAGAATATCCGAAATATCTTGAAGAAGTATTAAATAACAGGGATATAGGGATAAGGTTCAGTGTGATAGACAAGGGCAGGCAAGCGACTACAACGACGTTTATATTAGCAAAGCTTGAAGAAGATCTTGATAAATATAAACCGGATATGGTCATAACCATGATTGGAGTAAATGATGACCGGACAGATATGGTATACGAATATGAAAATGGTGGAATAAAAAGCCTTATTAAATCAATTAAAATATATAAACTAGCAAGGTTGCTAGAACAGCATATAAAGAGAAGGATAGAAGAATTAAGTACGATTAAAGGAAACATAAAGCAGAATAGAGTAGAAGAAATCAATGAATTAAGCAGTAAGAAACTATTAGAAGCAAAAGGAAAAGAAAGTGGAAACAAGATAGTCGGAACCCATGCGGATAATGAAGTAAAGTATGCGCAAGAATGGAGTTTTTGCAGTGAAAAAGAAGAGCCGATACTTAAGAAAACAATAGAAAGTGATCCCAATAACAAAAATAAATATATAGAATTAGTTAAATTTTATATAGAATCAGGAAAGTATGGAAAAGCTATGAGTGTATCTAAAAAGCTGATAGCTTTAAATCCAATAGATAAATTGGGGTATTTTTATTTAATGAGAATAAAACAATATGTAAAAGAAGAATCAAAGTATAGAAAAGCAATACAGATAAACCCAAAAGATCAAGAAGCGAATTTAAAGTTGGGTCATTTTTATGAAAGAATAGGTAGTTCTAATGAGGCAGAGAAAATTTATGAAAAAGCAATAAAATCAGGTGTAAATAACGAATCAATATATTCTCGTTTAGCTAATTGTTATAGGCGTGAAAATAAGTATGAAGAAGCAATGGCTATGTATAAGAAAGCAATAGAGCTAAATCCTGAAAAAATAATGTTATTTTATCTGCTTGAAGAGATTTACAGGAAGCAAGGAAAAGGAAAAGAAGCAGAAGAAATCATGAACAAAATAGTTGATAAAGGGAAAGGGCCATTAAGAATAAAGTATTTGAGGCCTAATGAGGGGTATGAATCAGAATATTTTGGAAGGCCTGTAATATATAACTACAAAAAGTTAAGTGGAGTATTAAAAAAGAGGGGAATAAGATATATATGCATGCAATACCCTCTAAGGAAGATAGGAATATTGAGAAATATATTTTATAAAGATAAAGATATAGTATTCGTTGACAATGAGAAGATATTCACGGATGTCGTTCAGAAAGAAGGGTATGATGAATATTTTAGAGATATATTTGCAGGAGATTTCGGCCATTGTACGATAAAGGGCAATAAACTTTTAGCCAAGAACATAGCAGATACGATAATAAAAGAAGTATTTCATAAATAAGCCATGAAAAAAAAGGTTGTATTAATATTTTTAGGAGTAATATTTAGCTTGGTATTGATTGAAGCAGGCCTGCGCCTGGGCGGTTTTATATATAATTCCAGGCAGGAAATAAGAAACAGGGAAGAGCTGAAGAAGAAACAGGTTTGCAGAATATTGTGTTTAGGTGAATCAACAACGCAAAAGCAGTATCCGAAATATCTTGAAGAAGAATTAAATAACAGGGATATAGGGATTAAGTTCAGCGTGATAGATAAAGGAAGGGCAGGCACTAATACGAACTTTATAGCAGCTAAGCTTGAAGAAGACCTGGATCGGTATAAACCGGATATGATAATAACGATGATGGGTATAAATGATGGCAGGGATGATATAGTATTTGAATATGAAAATGGCGGAAGAAAAAGCCTTATAAGATCAATTAAAATATATAAGCTGGCAAGGTTATTAAAGCTGCATATAAACAGCAAGCTGGCAGAGGTAAATAAAATTAACGATAGCATAGAAAAAACAGATTACAATAATGAAATAATGTGTGTAAAGAAAGGGCATTATTACATGGACAGGGGAGAATATGAGAAGGCAGAAGAGATGTTTAGAAGAGCACTGGAGTTAAATCCAAAGTCAGTATGGAATTATACAATATTAGGAAGCTTGTACAGGGATTTAAATAGAAATGAAGAAGCAGAAAAGATGTACCAAGGAGCGATAAATATAAACCCAAAATATGATCAGGGGTATTTAGGGTTAGGGGATTGTTTTTTTAAAAAAGGAAAGTATAAAGACGCAGAAGCTATGTATAAGGAAGCACTGGAGTTAAATCCAAAGTCAGTATGGAATTACAAAGCCTTAGGAGACTTTTACGAGGATTTAAATAGAAATGAAGAAGCAGAAAAGATATATCAAAGGGCGATACAGATAAACCCTGATAGTGATAGGGTATATTTCTGGTTAGGAGATTATTTTTTAGAAAGAGGAAGGTACGAAGAAGCAGAAAAAATGTATAAAAAGTCGATACAAATAAATCCAAAAAATGAAATAACATATAAAAAGTTAAGTGACTCTTATAGGAAGCAAAAGAAATATTCAGAATCAATGAAAATATTTGATCAAGGCGTAAAAGTTGAAAAAGTTATTCAAGGCAGAGATGATGTTGTAGATGATGAAAAAAAGTTAGTATTAAAAAAACTAGGCAAAGAAAAACCATTCAAATCAAAATATTTCGGGGCGGCTGCGATATATAACTATAAAAAGTTAAGAAAGATCGTGAAAAAAAGAGGGATAAAGTATGTTTGTGTTCAATACCCAACGCGTAAGTTGGATGATTTAAAATCAATATTTAAGGAAGATGAAGATATAGTATTTGTGGATAATGAAAAGACATTTAAGGAAGCAGTTAAAGAAGAAGGGTATAATGAATATTTCATAGATAGAATGGCTGAAAATTTCGGCCATTGCACGTTAAAAGGCAATAAGCTCTTAGCCAGGAATATAGCTGATGCGATAATAAAGGAGGTTTTTAACAGGCAATAAGAAAATGAGATTAAAAAAGACAGGATTAATATTATTAGGGGTATTGGCAAGTTTGGTATTGCTTGAAACGGGCTTGCGCATAAGCGGGTTTATATACACTTCAAAACAGGAGCTAAGGAACAAGGAAGAGCTGAATAAGAAAGGGGTATACAGGATACTATGTTTAGGGGAATCGATGACACGAGAGCAGTATCCGAAATATCTGGAGGATGAGCTAAATAGCAGAGGTATAGGAATAAAGTTCAGCGTGATAGATAAAGGCAAAGGCGGGGTATTTACAAATTTCATATTAGCAAGTTTAGAAAACAATTTAGATAAATACAGGCCTGATATGGTAGTAACAATGATGGGGGCAATGGATGGCAGCAGCGATGTGGTATATGAATATGATAAGTCAGGAAGTTATTATAGGAAGCTGAAGGTATATAAACTGTTTAAGTTAATAAAACTGCACATGAAAAGTAAGCTTGGAGAGATGGAAAAAGCTATAGGAAGGGTGACAAAGAAATCCGGTGAAGGTATAAAAGAGTTGAGCTGGGGTAAGTTGTTAAAATGGAAAATTACCGGAAGAGGCGATAATTATAAAGAAACTGATGGCGAAGCAAAAAAGCCTTCAGAAGTTAGTGTAAGTTATGTGATAAAAGGGCACTTTTACAGGGATAGAAAAGAATATAAAGAAGCAGAAGAGATGTATAAGAAGGCAATAGAAGCAAGCCCGGATTATGACCAGGGGTATTTGGGGTTAGGGGATTGTTATAGGAACACGGGCAGATATGAAGAAGCAGAACAGGTATATAAGAAAGCGCTGAAGATAAATCCAAAGTCAGAATGGAATTATGCAGTATTAGGAGATTTATTCAGGGGTTTAAAAAGGCATGAAGAAGCAGAACAGATGTATAAGAAGTCAGTAGAAGTAAACCCTAATTATGATCATGGATATTTAGGGCTGGGAGATAATTATAGGGATGAGCTAAAATATGAAGAAGCCGGGGAGATGTACAATAAAGCTATAGGACTAAATCCGAAAAATGACCAGGGCTATATGGGGTTAGGGGATTGTTATAGGAATGAGCGAAAGTATAAAGAAGCCGAGGAAATGTATAGCAAAGCGATGGAGCTGAATCCGAAGAACGAGAGCACATATATAAATTTAGGCAGTTGTTACAGCCGGGAAGGAAAGTATAAGGAAGCTGAGAAGGTTTTTAAAAAAGCGATGAAACTGAACCCGAAAAATGCTGATACGTATATTAGCCTAGGAGATAGCTATAGAGATGGGCAGAAATATAAAAAAGCAGATGAGATGTACAGGAAAGCGGTTGAGCTAGATCCAAAGAACGAAAGCGCATATGGGAGTATCGGGGATCGTTATATGGATGAGCGAAAGTATAAGGAAGCTGAAGAAGTTTTTAAAAAGATTTTAGAAATAGTTCCTAAAAGCGAATGGGCCTACAGCAATTTAGCCACTATTTACTGGAATCAACGTAAGTTTAAAGAAACCGAAGAAGTATATAAAAAAATGTTAGAAATAAACCCGGCACAGAGGGATGCTTTCTACGGCCTTTCTGTCCTTTATGAAGCACAAAATAAATATAAACAGGCAGAGAAGATGTTAAAAGAAGGTGCGAAACCGGAAGAAGATGATAAAAGATCAGATGAAAACATAAATGTGACAATTGATGACGATATGGGGATGAAGCATCAGGTAATAAAAGAAAAAAGCAGGTCGTTATATTTTGGTTCAGGAACAGTATATAATTATAAAGCGCTGAGGATGATATTAAAGAAAAGAGGGGTAACGTATGTATGCGTTCAATACCCTAGGCGGAAAGTGGAAGATATGAAAGATATATTTAATTATGACAAAGATATGATATATGTAGACAATGAAAAGACATTTAAGGAAGCAATGAAGAAAGAGGGGTATGATAAATATTTCAAGGACAGGACTTGTGGCGAATTTGGCCATTGCACGGTAAAAGGCAATAAGCTCCTGGCCAAGAACATAGCCGATGCGATAATGAAGGAAGTATTTAAGAGGCAATAAAAGACTTGAGATTAAAAAAAGCAGGTTTAATATTACTCGGAATATTGGCAAGCATGATATTGCTTGAAATAGGAATGCGCCTGGGCGGTTTTATATATAATTCCAGGCAGGAGATAAGGAACAGAGAGGAACTGAAGAAGAAACAGGTTTACAGAATATTGTGTTTAGGTGAATCAACAACGCAAGAGCAGTATCCGAAATATCTTGAAGAAGTATTAAATAACAGGGATATAGGGATAAAATTCAGCGTGATAGATAAAGGAAGATTCGGCACTAATACGAACTTTATAGCAGCTAAGCTTGAAGAAGACTTGGATAAATATAGACCCGATATGGTAATAACGATGATGGGTGTAAACGATGCCAGGGACGATATAATATTTGAATATGCAGATGACGGAAGAAGGAGCCTTATTAAATCAATTAAAATATATAAACTGGCAAGGTTGTTAAGGCTGCATATAAAGAGTAAGATAGAAGAATTAAAAATGGGAAAAGGAAGGATAAAGCAGAATATAATAGAAATAGTAAAAGAATTAAATAGTAAAAAGCGAATAGAAAGAGCAGGAAAGGAAGGACGAAATAATATAACAAAGACATCTTCGGATAATGGAGTAATATATGCTGAGAAAGGCGATGATTACAGAAATAAGCAAGAATATGAGAAAGCAGAAGAGATGTACAAAAGAGCGATAGAGCTAAACCCCGATTACGATCAAGAGTATTTTGGATTAGGGCATTGTTACGAGGTTGCAGGAAGGTATGAAGAAGCTGAAGAGATGTATGAGAAAGCACTAAAACTAAACCCAAAATCACTCTGGAATAATAAAGACCTGGGATTTTTTTATTTAAATTTAAAGAGGTTTGAAGAAGCAGAAGAAATGTTTAAAAAGGCGATAGAGATATATCCTAAGAATGCTCAAGTATATTCTGATTTAGGGAATTGCTATAAAGTGGAAGGAAAATATGAAGAGGCGGAGAAAGAATATAAAAAAGCGGAAACAATGTTTCAGAAAGTTCTATTAGCAAATCCTAAAGAAGAAGAGGCATGTTTTGGATTAGGGGATTGTTACATGGACACAGCTAGGTACAAAGAAGCAGAAGAGATATATAAAAGAGCGATACAGCTGAACCTTAATTTTTATAAGGGGTATGCAAGGCTGGGGGAATGTTACTATCACATGCGCAAATACAAAAAATCAGAAGAGATGTATAAAAGAGCGATAGTTTTGAACCCTGATTATTATAAGTCGTATTTAGGGCTGGGGGAATGTTTCGATACCACGCAGAAATGCAAAGAAGCAGAAAAGATATATAAAAGAGCAATAGAAGTTGACTCTAAAAAATATCAGGGGTATTTCTACCTGGGAAATTGTTATAAGGATCAAGGAAGATATGAAGAAGCAAAGGAAGAATTAAAAAAATCCATAGAAATAAACCCAAATAATAAAATGACACATGTAAGGCTATACGAAACTTATAAGGCACAAAAGAAGTATAAGGAATCAATGGAAATACTTAATCGAATCATGGCGCTTGAAAAAAATAGCCAAGGCAGATATAAAGTTACAGATGATAAGATAAATATAGTTATAAAAAAACTGAACAATGAAGGGCAGATCAATTCACAGTATTTCGGAGTAGCTACTATATACAACTATAAAAGGTTAAGGAAGATTTTAAAGAAAAGAGGGGTAAAATACGTTTGTGTTCAATATCCTATGCGGGAAGTGGATGATTTAAAATTAATATTTAAGGAAGAAAAAGACATAATATTTGTTGACAATAAAAGAGTATTTAAAGAAGCAATTAACAAACAAGGGTATAATGAATATTTCAGGGATAGAATTGATGAAAAATTCGGCCATTGCACGATAAAAGGCAATAAGCTCTTAGCCGAAAACATAGCTGATACAATAATTAGGGAAGTGCTTAATAAGTAATAAGAAGATAATTTTTAAGAAGATAAATTATATTGACATAGTCATATTTTTTTGCTATGATACACAGACCATAATAAATAAATTAATATATTTACAGGAGAAAATTCGATGTATGCGGTAGTCCAAACTGGCGGAAAACAATATAAAGTTGAAGAAGGGAATACCCTTTTAATTGAAAAGTTACCTTTAAAAGAAGGCGAAGAAGTGGTGCTGGATCAGGTGCTTTTGATAGGTGACGGCGAAAAAGTATCTGTCGGCAGGCCTCATATAAAAGGAGCTAAGGTGTTGGCTGAAGTCCTCAGGCAGACCAGAGGCCCTAAAATAATTATTTTTAAGAAACGATCAAAAAAGAGTTATAAGAAAACTTTAGGCCACAGGCAGGACCTGACCGAGATCAAAGTAAAAAAGATTGAAAATTAAATAAGAAAAGGATTTGCTCGCCTCTCCGGCGGGCCCGTCAGTTTACCCACCGATGAGGAGGGATAAGGCGGGGAGGGTTTTATGGCTCATACGAAATCACAAGGTTCAAGTACAAACGGCCGCGATTCTGCAGGCCAACGGTTAGGTGTTAAGGTATACGGCAGCCAGAAGATTAATGCAGGCGGCATCATAATCAGGCAATGCGGAACTAAATTCCATCCCGGCAACAACGTGGGGATGGGCTCAGATAATACGATCTATGCGAAAGTTGACGGTATTGTAAAGTTTGAATGGAAAGCCGGAAACAGGCGTTATGTAAGTGTTTACCCCGCCCAGGCAAAGGCATGACCAGAGAGGTTATAGGGTAGAGGACGTGATCTTTGGGTTTTTCATACCCTGATCACTGAACCCTGCTGTTATATGTTCGTAGATAAGGTTAGTATTTTTGTTACAGCCGGACGCGGTGGCGACGGCTGTATTTCTTTTCGTAGGGAAAAATATATCCCCCTGGGCGGGCCTGACGGCGGGAACGGCGGCAAAGGCGGAGATGTATTCCTCGAAGTAAACCCTCATCTTTCCACACTCCTTGATTTTACGTACAAACCGCATTTTAAAGCTAAAGACGGCAATGCCGGCCAGGGAAGCAATAAATACGGAAGGGGTGGGGAGGAACTGGTAATTAAAGTACCTCCGGGCACAGTAGTTTTTAATAATAACAAGATCATTGCAGACCTAAAAGAAAACGCTCAAAAAATACTTATTGCAAAAGGCGGAAGAGGAGGAAGAGGCAACGCATCGTTCAAGACAAGCAGGAACACAGCGCCGAGAATCTCGGAAAAAGGCGAGCCCGGCCAGAAGGTAACGCTTAAGCTTGAATTAAGGCTTATAGCCGATGTCGGCCTCGTAGGTTTCCCCAATGCAGGCAAGTCAACTTTCCTAAAAAGAATCACCTCAGCAAACCCGAAGATAGCAGATTACCCTTTCACTACGCTTTCCCCTAACCTGGGAGTCTCAAATCACAAAGGCAGGAGTTTCGTAATAGCCGATATACCCGGGCTGATCGAAGGCGCACACCGCGGGAAAGGGCTTGGAGACGAATTCTTAAGGCATGTAAAGCGCACGCGTGTTTTAATCCATATAATAGATGTTTTCGGGTATGAAAATAAGCCTGCCTACAAAAATTACCGTACGATAAACAAAGAACTTCTTGATTATTCAAAACACCTGGCAGAAAAACCCATGGTCATAGCTGCAAATAAAATGGATCTGACCGGATCGGATAAAAAATTAGAACAATTAAAAAAACACTTAAAAGGCAATAAAATATTTCCAGTATCCTCTGCAACCGGTGCTGGGATAAAAGACCTGTTAAATGAAGTTATAAGACAATTAAGCAAAGCTTTTGTCGAAGAAGAAATGCAGCAGGATTTCAAGGAATATGTTTATGAACCGGAGTTTAAGATCGAAAAAACCGGAGGCATATTCGTGCTTACAGGCCCGAAGATCGAAAGGCTGGGGTTTATGACTAATTTTACCCAGGAAGAATCCCTTTTAAGGTTCCAGAAGATACTTGAAAAAATGGGCGTGGATAAACAGATGGAAAAGATGGGTGCAGTTGAAGGCGATGTTGTTAGGATCGGCGAACAAGAATTTACCTACGAGAAATGACGTTCCTTTAGAGGCTTCTTTTATAATGCGGCATCCAGCCACCATTAACATCTACGCCCAAGGCGGATCTGCCTCGGACATGGTACCCACCAGTGGCGGGGCTTTCATTGCGGCGGGATAGATATGCCTGTATATCGAATAGATCTTCATGTACACTCACCAAGCTCGAACTGTTTTTTTGGAACTAGTGATAGTAATTCCAGGATAGTTTACCAGGCACTCAACAGCAACCTAAATATTATCGCAATTACCGACCATCACTCAATCAAAGGCGTAAAAAATATGCAGGCTTTGGCAAAGAACAAGAGCCTTGAAGTCTTGCCTGGAGTTGAGTTAAGCTGCCGGGTCGGTGATGTTGATGAAGTTTTTATTCTGGCTGTTTTTGATAATGTTTTCCCTTTAAAGAAGATAGAAGAGTTTCTCTTATCCTGCGATATCCCTGAAGATGCCTTTGGTTCGGGTTCTTTTGTCATAAAGACGCCTATAGAAAAAATAATAAACGGCCTGCACTTGAACAATGCTATGGTAATTTCATCCAGGTCAGATAAAACGCCGTACAGGCAAAAAGCCATCCCTGAACTCCTTCGTTTGGGTATAAATATATTTGACCTGGTTTACAAAGAGTCTGTCCGTACGGTTTTTGAAAAATATAAGGATATAACGAAAAAAACACTCCATTTTTTTACTTTTTCCGATGCACATTCCTCTGATGCCGTAGGATCTCGTTTCTCGGAACTCGAACTTGAATCGCCAAGTTTTAAATCCTTAATTGAAAAACTTGGTTGAATAAGTTAAAATAATAAAAGTTTAGAAATTAGAGTTTATTGCTTAGAGATTTATACTATTCTGAAGCCTCAAGTCTGTAGCATTAGGTCTGATTTAGGAGGCAATTATGCCGCGCACTTGTAACCAGGAAGGAAATAAAAAGCAGTGCAACTGCACTTATGAGCCCTGCTCAAGGAAAGGTATTTGCTGTGAATGTATAGATTACCACTGGGTATCGTCAAAGGAACTGCCTGCATGCTTTTTTACAAAAGAAGCCGAGCGCACCTATGACAGGTCTTTAGGCCATTTTATAAAGATTTGGAGCAAAAAAATATGACGAAAACCCTAAAAAAGCTTTATTTTTGGCCTCCCGTTATTCTTTGGTGTGGGCTCATATTTTATCTTTCAAGTATCCCGAATCTAAAGACCGAGTTTGGTTTTGCAGACCTGATCTTGCGAAAAATGGCCCATATAACGGAATACGGAGTTCTTTTTTTGCTGACTTTAAGGGCACTTAAGAACAGCGAGCTGAGCTGGCAGGAAAAGTCGATGTATTTAAGCGCGGTCATATTTTCTGTGCTTTATGCGGCTTCGGATGAATATCACCAGTCGTTCGTCCCTACCAGGGGCCCTTCGGCTATAGACGTAGGCATTGACAGTATAGGGGTATTTGCAGGTTATCTTGTTGCTAAACACATTCCTAAAAAGGGGAAAATAATATAAATTACAATAACCAATTTCCAAATCCCAAAAAATATCAAATAACCAATAATCAAATATCGGGCAAGCCTTTTTGTTTATTGTTTCTTGGTTATTGCATATTTTTTTTGGTTGGCTGCGGCCCGAAATACGATTTTTGGTGGGCAAAAAACCTTGAAAAAAAAGGTTACTATGTTGAATCAAGCCTGAAATATGAACAAATCGTAGACCAATACCGCGATAATATCCTTGCGCCCGAAGCGCTTTACAGGGCCGGGCGTATATACCAGAAGAAGTTAAAACTATATTCCAAAGCCAGGCTTTTTTACTCTGCGCTTATAGAACAATTCCCTAAGTCAAGTCCGTGGAAGGATATGGCGCAAGAAGAGCTTTTTAACTGCCCTGATTATTTCCCTTTAAATGACAACAATTTCTGGATGGAAGGCGATTCAAAGACTGGCGGCAGAAATATGAGGGCTGAATGGTCATGCAAAAAAGTTTCAAGCGATACTTTCTGCATTACCAGGCAGATGTTTGCAGGAAAGACTTTCGTAGTAAAAGTTGAGAGGTATTATAAGAAACAACAAATGAAGCTTTGTGAATATAAGAATCTTAAAGATGATAAGTATACGAGCATCCTGAAATATCCGTTCATTGTAGGTAATCACTGGCAGGGATTAAAAGACGGGAAAACCGTATATTACGAGATCGTTTCATGCGATGTGCCCTTAGAGGTAATGGCAGGAAAATTTGAACAATGCCTCAAAGTAAGCGAAAAGTACGAAAACCTTCCGAATTCCATAAAGTGTAATTATTATGCACCTGACGTCGGATGGGTGTTGACCACAACTTCCCTGATCGGCGGGCAGGAATTCAGGAACAGCGAATTGATGGCATATAAAATAAAACGCGAAAAAGAGGCCAAATGACGAGTTTAAATGAACTTATAAATTCGCGCCGGAGCGTGCGGAAATATTTAGACAAAGAAGTGGAACAGGAAAAGATGATGCAGCTGATAGAAGCGGCTTCTGTTGCACCGTCAGCGTGCAACGCCCAGCCGTGGCGGTTCGTGTTTGTCACTCAAAAAGCCCTTAAAGATGAACTAAACAGAGTTGGGCTTGGCGGAGCTGTGCCGAATTCATGGGCAAAAACAGCGCCTGTAATGATAGTTGCCTGCAGCGAGCTAAGCCTATTCACGCATAAGCTCGGCGAATCCGTCCAGGGCGTGAACTTTCATCTTATTGACTTAGGTATCGCGATGGAGCATCTTGTGTTAAAAGCTACGGAACTGGGGCTCGGCACCTGCTACATAGGCTGGTTCAACGAAAAACCTATCAAGAAGCTGCTTAATCTACCTGCATCCTGGAAAGTTGACTGCCTAATAACTCTCGGGTACCCGGAAAGCATCCCTGATGCAACAGCAAGAAAACCTATAGAAGAGATCTCTTTTTTCAATAAAATAAAATCATAGTTATCCAAATTAGGTGTCATACCCGCGGAAGCGGGTATCCAGAAATTAAAGCTTTCGTCAAACTGGGTTCTTGAATGGTTAAAAAAACAATAGAAAAAGATAATATAAAAGAGATAGTTGAAGGCTTAAACAACGCACAAAAAGAAGCTGTGGAGCATTCTCAAGGGCCACTTCTTATAATCGCAGGCGCAGGTACCGGAAAAACCCGGGTCATAACAAGGAAAATAGCATATTTAATATCTACTAAAAAGGCAAAACCCTCCGAGATACTTGCCTTAACTTTTACGGACAAAGCAGCGACCGAGATGGAAGAACGGGTTGACCTCTTAGTGCCTTACGGGTTCAATGACGTATGGATATCCACGTTCCACGCGTTCGGGGACAGGGTCTTAAGAGAAAATGCCATAGAAATAGGCCTTTCACCGGATTTTACCATATTAAACCAGCAGGAAGCAGCGGTATTTTTCAAAGACAACCTGTTTTCTTTTGAGATGAATTATTTCAGGCCTCTTGGAAATCCGAGCCAATATATAAATGCGCTCTTAACCGCGTTCAGTCGAGCAAAAGATGAAAATATCGGCCCAAAAGAATACCTGTCTTATGCAAAGAACAAAATAGCAGGCGCCAATAGCCCGGAAGAAAAAGAAGAAGCCCAGAAAAACATGGAAGTTGCCCTGGCTTATGAAAAGTATGAAGAGTTAAAAAAGAAAAATAATTATCTTGATTTTGGCGACCAGGTGATTTTAGCGTTTAACCTTCTTAAAGAGCACCCGTCCTTGTTAAAGAAATACCAGAATAAGTTCAAATATATCCTTGTGGACGAGTTCCAGGACACGAACTATACCCAGTTTGAGCTTGTAAAGCTTCTTGCCAAAGAACATAGAAATATAACCGTAGTAGGAGACGACGACCAGTCTATTTATAAATTCCGCGGCGCCTGCCTTTCAAATATCCTGGGATTTAATAAAGCCTACAAAGATGCTAAACAAGTGGTTTTACGCCAGAATTACCGCTCAACTCAAGGGATATTGAACTCAGCATACAAACTTATCACCCAGAACAACCCCGAACGGCTTGAGGTAAAAAATAAGATAAATAAAGAGCTTGTTTCAACCCGGCTTGAAGGCCCGGCTGTCGAGCATCTATATTTTGACACTCTTTCCACGGAAGCTGATGAAACGGCAAAAAGGATAAAGGAAAAAGTTGAAAGCGGGAAATTTTCCTGGAAGGACTTTGCTATCCTTGTCCGGTCTAACGCTTCTGCAGAACCTTTTTTAAAATCTTTGAACTATTTAAATATCCCGTGGAAATTTTCCGGCCAGGCAGGTTTATATAAACGCGAAGAGATAAGGCTTCTTCTTTCTTTTTTACGGGTAATGGCAAACCCGAACGACTCTTTGAGCCTGCACTATTTTTCTTCAAGCGATCTCTATGATTTTGACCCTATCGATATCTCTACAGTTAACCACACGGCTTCGTATTACGGCCGCTCTATGATGGACGTGCTTAGGAATTTAGGACAGTACAAAGAGTTGTCGAGCCTAGCGGATAAAACAAAAAGCGGGATAAGTAAACTGTTGAATGACCTGGAAGAATATTACAAGATAGCTCAAAGTTCAAGAACAGGCGAGCTGTTATACAAGTTCCTTAAAAGAACTAAGATCCTTGAGCGGTTGTACAACTCAACATCTTATCTTGAAGTCGAGCAGGCGCAGAACATCGCAAAATTCTTTAAGATAATCGAGCGTTTTGGCAACATTGTATCCTATGACAGGGTCAATGCTTTTGTCGACTATATAGATTCACTTTTATTCGTGGGCGACGACCCTACGGTAGATGAGCCGGACTTTGACCTTGATGCTGTAAACGTGCTTACCATTCATAAGGCAAAGGGCTTAGAATTTTCCGTGGTATTTATGGTGTCTCTTGTAGAAGACAGGTTCCCCTCAAGGAATAAAAGAGATTTGATAGAGCTTCCGGATGAGCTGATAAAGGATATCCTGCCGCAGGGAGATTTTCATCTCCAGGAAGAAAGGCGGCTTTTTTATGTAGGGATGACGCGCTCAAAAGACGAGCTCTACCTGACAAGCGCCCGGGATTACGGCGGAAAGCGCGCAAAAAAGGTTTCCCGTTTTGTCCTGGAAGCACTTGATAAGCCGAAAGCTGATGAAGAGGTTTTTAAATCAAGCATCAAAGAACAGCTGGAACGGTTTGCTCCGGTAGAGCGAAAAATAGATTTTTCAAGCATTTTACCAAAAGACCAGGGGACACTGAAACTTTCCCCCTATGCCATAGATGATTATCTTACCTGTCCGTTAAAATATAAGTATGTCCATGTCCTGCGGGTGCCTATTTTAAGGCACCATTTGCTTATTTACGGCGAAGTTATCCATAAGGTTTTAAAGGAGTATTACAAGCAAAGAAAAGAAAACAAAAAATTCACTAAAGACGACCTCGTAGAGCTTTACAAAAAGTTCTGGTCGTCAGCCGGGTTTTTGTCCAGGGAACACGAAGAAGAACGTTTCAGGAGCGGGCAAGAAATGCTTGTAAATTATTTTAACGAGGAACAAAAAAGGGACTTCGTCCCTTTATCCGTAGAGGAAGACTTTAAATTCATGCTTGATGATTCCGTTAAGGTTCTCGGCCGTTGGGACAGGCTTGATGAAAGGCTTGAGGAAGGAAATAAAATAAGGGTCATTGTAGATTTTAAGACAACCGCCAGGATAAAAGACCAGAAATCAGCAGATAAAGAGATAAAACAGAGCGGCCAGCTCTTAATCTACGCGCTGGGCCATAAAATGAAGTACGGAAAACTCCCTGATTATGTCGAACTCCATTTCTTAGAGCCAAACATTATTTCAAAACTAAAACCAGAAGATAAGGATATCGATGAATTGAAAGAAAAGATAAAAACCGTAGCCTGCGGTATAAAAGCCCAGAACTTTACAGCCGAACCATCCTATATGGCATGCCAGTACTGCGCCTATTCCAATATTTGCCCAAAACAGGAAAATAATTAATTCAGGTCACATTGAAAATTCGGTGGCAAAGACCGAATTTTCAATGTAAAACTGTTCATTGTAATGTTCTTATCGTTCATTATATTGAACGATGGGATTTTGAAGATTCTCCACTTTATTATTGCTTTTTTTTGCACAACAATTTAGGCAACGCTTGACAATCCAATTTCAAAGAATTACAATCTAACCATACTTGCCAAATATACTCCACACTGACTTTATTCAGCCAATTATTGAATAATGAATGACAAACAAAAGTTAAAACTTATTCTCATAACAGGTCTTGTTTGCACCGCTCTTGGCGGATGGCTCCTGCATTTACGAATTCACACCATTCAAAGCAATCCATCAAACTATCTTCCATTTTTATCGGGCATATTCAGCATAATAATTCTGCCGTTAATGTTCTATTTCAGGCCAACAGTTACCTATGCCTATATCCTAAACGGAATGACCGTAATAATAGGCACTATAACAATGGCGCATTTTTCGATAGCCAACCTGCCGCCGGAAATAACCTTAGGTACTATTATTTTAAGAACAACATTCGCAGACATAATGCTTCTTTTTACAAAACTTTTTATAGGAAAAGCCATATTCGACCTCAACACTTATAACCCCGAAGGAAGTTCCACCATAAAAGGCAGGTTTTTCAGGTATCCGAATATGGGTTTCTGGTGGGTGCATTTGTTTGCCATGTCCGTCGTTTACACTCTCGGACATGTTTTGTGGAGGTAATAAATGTTCAGGTTCATGCTTTTTAAACCCGGCTGGTGGATACTGCATATACTTATGATAATTTTCATGTTCTGGCTCGGGCATGTAATAAGGTTTTAACATATAAGTAAGGTACTTGCTTCCGAGATTACTAAGGAAAGATAGTATACTTAGTGAAGCTTGATGATATGGCTGACACCATATGGTATAAATTATTTGTTTGAAAGTGAGGGAAAATGAAGATAATTGAACTAATGAAACAAAGAATTCAAGATGAAGGTAATGATTCAGATTTTACAAGATTCTATAATAATATGTTATATGGTGAAATGGTAATAAAATGGATTGTTTGTGGTATTGCGGCAGGAATTGAAGATGATGTAGATAGAAATCAATATCAGATTTACTACAATCTAATACGCTCAAATGCAATCGGTGACTGGGTAACTAATCTAGAGAAGATATTGCAACAGCTGCCTTCTCAATATCTAATTGAAGAGGTAAAAATAAAAGAAAGGAAGGAATTAACAGAAAAAGTTGGAAGTGGAAAATGGCAGTATGAAATGGCTTTGTCTATATTTCAGTGTTTGAATTCCTTAGATGAAAGCACGGACAATTTGCCAACTAAAGTAGATGCATTAGAGTGGTTTAGAAGATTTGTAACATTAAGAAATAAATTTAGGGGTCATGGGGCACAGAGAGGGGCTAAATGTGCTGAGTTGTGTGAAATGTTAGAAAACTCTATTGATATTCTAGTAAACAACTTCATATTGTTTAAACGACCATGCGTATTTTTATACAGAAATCTATCAAAAAAATATAGGGTGTCTCAAATTTCAGAAAGTAATGATTACTTTGAGAGCTTAAAAACTGAAGAAGGAAAAAAATGTAATTATGAAGATGGTATTTTTATAGCTTTTGGTACAGATATAAATATTATCAAATTAGTAGAATCCGATGCTGATCTAAGTGATTTCTATTTTTCAAATGGGCAATATAATGACAAAAATTGTGATTATGAGATGCTTTCTTATATAACAGGAAATAAAATAAGAAATATCGATAATTTTTATACTGTACCTATTGAAACGCTCCCAAAAAGTGAAACATCAAGTATGGGTGAGTTAGATGTATTTCATAATAATGTGTTTTCAAATATTCCAACACAAAGACCTGGCTATATCAAGCGTTTAGAGTTGGAAAATCAACTAAAAGAGCAATTATTATTAACAGAAAGACATCCAATAATAACGTTACAAGGTAAGGGAGGGATTGGAAAGACAACTCTTGCATTACAAGTGCTACACGAGATTGCGCAAAGCCCTTATATACCTTACAAGATGATAATATGGCTGAGTGCAAGAGATATTGATTTGACTTCAGAAGGACCAAAAGCTGTTAAGCCTGATGTGATTTCAAAAAAGCAATTTTCAAAAGAATATGCACTTTTAGTTTTGGGAAAGAATAAAGCTAAAGGGATGAATTATGAGGAATATTTTTCTTCACAATTAAGCAAGGGGGCATTGGGCCCAACTCTTTTTATATTTGACAATTTTGAAACAGTAGAAAATCCATTTGATGTGTTTAAATATCTTGATTCTTTTATTAGACTACCTAATAAAATATTGATTACTACTAGAATAAGAGATTTTAAAGCAGATTATCCTTTAATAGTGTCAGGAATGACAAAGAATGAAAGCTTCCAGTTAATTGAAAATATAAGTAATGAAATTGGATTAAGTCAATTATTGCACGAAGAATATAAGCTTGAGTTATATAAAGAATCAGGGGGACATCCATATATTATAAAAATACTTTTAGGGGAATGTGCTAAGAAAAAACAATTAGTTAAACCAGATATAGTATTACAAGATTTAGACAAGCTATTAGATGCTCTGTTTGAAAGAAGTTATATAAATCTATCAAAAGCTGCCCAAAGAATATTTTTACTTCTTTGTTCTTGGAAGTCCGCAATACCTGAAATCGCACTGGAGTTAGCGATGTTGTCTGCTAGAGAGAAAATAGATGTTTCAGAAACTCTTAATGAGCTTGTTAATAGTTCTTTTATTGAAGAAGAAGTTTCAGAAAATGACAATTTTTATTATGCTCCTTTAGCAGCATTAACTTTTGGTAAAAGAAAATTGAAGGTAAGCTCTTTGAAGGCAATTGTTGAAGTAGATTCAATCTTTCTTCAGAAATTTGGAGTAACGAAGAGCGCTGAAATTAAAAAAGGGATTCTTCCTAAAATCAATAGATTTGTTAGAAAAGTGGCTGAAGAAATAAGTAGTGGGACAACTAGTCTGGCTGCGCATAAAAATAATTTTGACTATATTGCTTCAAAAGTGCCCCAAGCTTGGCTAAGCATCGCAAAATTATATAAAGAACAAGATAATTTAGATAATGCAATTGAAACTACTAGGAAATATCTAGAAAGAGAAGATGGAGAAGAAGGTAAGCTAAAGGCATGGGAAGAATTAACTAAATTATATGAATTAAAGAAAGATTACAAAAATGAATTGCTAACACTTGTCGAAATATCGCAAAACAGAAAGTTGCAATTGTATGATTTGTCCAATATTGTAAATAGAATAATTATTTTATGCAAAACGCTAAAGGATTTAGACCGAACCTCAGCTTTTGAGGTAGAGGAAAAGAAGTTGATGTTAAAAAAAGTTATAACTGTAATAGAGTTAAGAGATGATGAGCTTGATCCTACAGACTGTTCGCGAGTAGCATGGTTATTCTTAAATATTGGCGATACTAAAAAAGCATTAGATTATGCAAAAAAAGGCTTAGACATCGATAAGGCAAATTATTATTGTAGAAGTCTTATTGAGCGTATTGATAAAGAATATAGGGGGCGAACGAGAAAAGGTGACAAAGTTGTAGAGTAGGGGAACGGAGAGGGACGTTGTTTGATAATACGATATTGAAAAGGATTATGCGTTAAAATCCAAATAAGTAATGGTGCCAGGCATGACTTATGTGACTTATTGGATGTTCGGTGTCAGGCCCTCCTTCGCTAAAGCTACGGAAGGACACAGCTTGCCTAATAACTCTTACACGGATTCAGTTGATGCTCCACACCCTTTCAGCAATGTGTGACGCCAACATCCACTTCCGCAATGGATGCCGGCCATCCGACTGTTTGAATGCCTGTGCCTGGCTTGACTAAATGAACCAATGAATTACTAGAGATTGCGGCCGTGTCTATAAAAGTCACGATAGTTAGTGCAATTGAAAAAGTAATTTGGATTTATTAAAAGGCCTTATCTATCACGACGCGATTTTTATCTGATTGTTAAATTAAGTATCAAGTATTAAAAATATTATTGACATCTTACCATGTTTATGGTATATTTATACCATAAACATGGTATAAATAGGATGTAGGGAAAATGATATTTAATCTTCGTTCTAAAATCACCAGGAAAATACTTAATTTTTTCTTTCTAAACGATAAATCCAGGGTTTACGTTAATGAAATAGCCCGCCAGATCGAAGAAGAACCAAAGAATGTGTATAGGATATTAATCCGCCTTGAGGACTCAGGAATACTAACCAGTGAGTTTTCGGGGCGTGAAAGGTATTTTACGGCAAACTTAAAAAGCAGCCTCTTAAAAGAATATAAAACCATTTTCATGAAAACTTCGGGTATTGAATCAATGCTAAAAAAAGCAGTAACGAAAAGACCTGAAATAAAAGAAGCTTTTATTTATGGGTCCTATGCAAGCGGGAAATATAAGCCGGGAAGCGATATTGACCTCTTGCTGGTAGGCAATCACAAAAGCATGGATGCTCAAAAAATGATTTTTGACCTGCAAAAAACGTCAGGCAGTGAGATAAATGTCATTAATATTACCCCTGAAAACTTTAATAATAAAAAAACGGAAAAGGACCAGTTGATATCTTCTATTTTTTCCGGGAAAGTAATAAAACTATTATGAAATTTGACAAAAATCATTTTATTGAGCAGAAATTTACACCTAATGAGCTTGAAAAGATACGGAAATCTGCCAAACGAAACATGGAGTTAGCAGGCTCAAGCAGTGCCCCTGAAATAATTTTTCATTTCTCATACATGGCTCTTATAAAAATTGGTATTTACTGTATAGCCAAAGAAGGATACAGGGTTAAAAGTCGGCCTGGCCACCATGTAAAAATAATTGAAGCTCTTAGCCAAATCTTGGGATCAAAAGATATTTTGATTGCCGGAGATAAAATGCGCAAAGACAGGAATATCGATCTTTATAGCGGGGATGCCGTAATTGACGTGAAAGAAGCCGAAGAGTATTATGAAATAGTTAAGCAGTTTGTTAATACAATCTAAAGTTGTCGTTACCCGTCTAAAATCAGTGCGGAAATAGCGGCCTAATTGCGTGTCAGGCTTTACTTGCTTTACTTATTCAGGGCTCGAATAGGGAAATTATGACTAAACTTGAAATAAAATATCCTTGCGAATGGAGTTACACCGTTATCGGTGCGGATGAGGGCTTACTGCGGGGTGCGATAGCCGAAGTCTTTTGCGGCAAGGAACATAGTATGGAGTTTTCAAAAAAGAGTAAGGCTGGAAAATACATTTCACTCATCACCAAAACAAAAGTAACCGATGAAGATGAGCGGGTTAAGCTATGCAATTTGTTGAGCAAGCATCCGGCAATAAAAATGGTTTTGTAAACAAAATATTAAAAGGAATTCGGGGGACACACACCCCTTCTACGCTGAAGCTACGAAGGGCACAGCTTAATAATTTTGAAAACAAGCATTTTAATTCAGGAAAAATAAGGTTATGATAAAAAAGAAAAAATCACCATTGATTGCGGCTTTGCTGTCGGCTTTTGCGTTTCCTGGACTCGGGCAGGTGTATGCGAAGTGCTATGCCAAAGGCTTGATATTCATCGTTATAACTATGATACTCTTCATTTCCATCGCCGTGCCTCTAATTACAATTGCCTCATCGTATGCTTCTGAAATGGCAAACTTAGAATCCATGAGCCCATCTAAATTCACCATGCCAAATGATGGCAGGATAAAATGGTTTTCCATTCTTCTGACCGTTGCATGGATTATTTCCATAGTTGACGCCTGGTCCTGCGCAAAAAGATTGAACAAGCAAATAAGTATATCAGCTTCAGTTGATGTCCCTCCCCCTCCCGGCAAGGCATGATGCCAACATCCATTCCCGTAATGGATGTCTTCCCTACATACTACCTACTGATGCGCCTATTTGACTTTTAGAGGGGCAATTGATAAAATTACTTTACATATCTTGATCCGCTATTTATTGTCGCGACAAATAGATATTTACAATTTAAAGAACCCTGAAGCGTAGGACCGTCGGGGCAACAATTTACTAAGGAGTTATAAAATGGATTTAGCTACCATTGCAGGTGTTCTGGTCGGAGTGGCACTGGTATTAGCCTCTATTTTGTTAACAGAAGGAGTGAAGGGATTTATCCCGTTCTTAAATTACGAAGCATTCATGGTAGTTATGGGCGGAACGTTCTGCGCCCTTCTTGTTAACTATCCTATACAACAGGTTTTAAGGATGTTTAAGGTGACAAGGGTCGTCATGACATCGACCGGCGAAGACACTACCAAGATAGTAACGACTTTTGTAACCCTGGCAAAAAAATCTAAGCAAGGCGGGTTCCTTTCGCTGGAAGGCGATATAAAGAACCTTGATAACGATTTTTTAAAACGAGGCGTCCAAATGGTAGTTGACGGTTTGGAAAAAGAGTTTATAGCTAACATGTTGGAGACCGAACTGGGGTTTATCAAGGAAAGGCATAAAGTAGGGATAGAAATGTTCAATGCTCTTGGCACTTATGCACCGGCATTCGGCATCATAGGGACGGTACTTGGAATGATACTTATGTTGAACTCAATAACAAACGTTGAAGAAGTACCAAGAAGAATGGCTTTTGCTCTTGCAGCAGCATTTTTCGGTCTTGGCTCCGGATACTTGTTATTTCTTCCCATGGCAGGAAAACTCAGACGGCGTTCTGACGAAGAACTTTTGATAAAGGAAATCATTATACGCGGGGTCCTTCTTCTTCAGGCAGGTACGACACCCAGCATACTTGAAGAGAACTTGAAAGCTTATCTGGAACCTTCTCAAAGAGCTTTGATCAATGCGGCAAGATAACATATAAATAAATTTCGAAACTACAATTTCTAATTTCGAAAAAATATTTAATATCAAAACGGCAAAAAAGCAGGGTTTAATCAAGTTTTTCTATTTGAAGTTCCCTGTTTGTAATTTATTTCGGATTTTGTGCTTCGAATTTTGGGAATTAAGGAAACGATATGGCATTACGATCCAGGAATATGATAGATGAAGATGATCCCCGGGTATCTAAGATCGGGCATCCTGCCCCGCCCTGGCTTATAAACTATGCGGATTTGATGACCGAACTGGTTTGCTTCTTTATAATACTTTATGCCTTAAGCGCGGCACTTTCCAAAAACGTAGCGAACGCAAAAGAACAGCTTGAAGAAATGATGAAAAAGGAAGAGATCAAGGCTGAGATGACCGTGAGCAAGGAAGGCCTTACCGTTAACCTTGAAGAAAAAGAGGATAAAGCGTTTTTTGAAAGCGGTAGAGCCGAAATTACCGAAAACGGCAAGCAGGCTCTTGACAGGATTGTCCCTGTTATTGCAAGTATTTCTAGTGATGTTGTAATTGAAGGGCATACGGATGATACTCCGATACATACATCTCAATTTGATTCAAACTGGGAACTTTCGACAGCACGCTCAACTAATGTGGTAAAATACCTGGTAAAAGAAAAAGGGCTTCCTCCGCAAAGGCTTTCTGCGATCGGTTACGGCGAATATAGGCCCCTTGTACCCAACACTACACCCGAGAACCGGACCAAAAATAGAAGGGTTGTAATATTTATAAAAAAGTAATAGCGGGGCTATACCTGCCCCGCGCCCCAGGTGTCCATTTTCTTTGGGCGCACAAAGAAAATGGACGAAAAGAAATGCGCCCCCTGAGCCATTCGCTCATATTTTTACGGATTCTGCGGAACTCGTCCGTCGGCTTCGCCAGGACGGACTCAGACAGTCCTCGAATAATTCCCGTAAAAATATTCTCTCATAACCGGCTCAATGGGGATTAACTACTATAAAGACAATTTCTAAATAATATGGAAAATAAATTTGGAGATAATGTTCAAGTGATTAAACTGCACAGGCTGAATGGTAAAGAGATCACGGTTAATGCTGAATTGATAGAGTCTATCGAATCAGCTCCTGATACTATAATTACGCTTACGAGCGATAACAGGTTCATAGTAAAAGAAACTATAGAGGAAGTCAAAAGTTTAATAATAGAATACAGAAGACTAGTATCTTTGCCTCCTCTGGATGTGACTCAGGAAGGCCCTGCCTTTAGGAAACAAAAAAACAGTGATAAGGTGTAAGGGATAAGGGGTAAGTAAAAGCCAGATACTTGGCATTAACTTATACCTTAAACCTTAATCCTTACCTCTAAAATTTAGGAGAATAAATTATGGCAACGTTCATTATGTTCGGGAAGTACTCGTCAGAAGCTTTAAATGGGATATCTGAAGACCGTACGAAACAGGCAAAGAAACTAATAGAAAGGTTTAAGGGTAAATTAAACGCCATCTACGTTATGCTGGGCGAACATGACCTGATGATCGTTACGGAGTTTCCGGGAATAGAAGAAGCTATGATGGCATCGATTATGTTAAATAAACTGAGCGGCATATCTTTTTCAACAGCGCCGGCGCTATCAGTTGAAAAGTTCGATAAAATAGCAACTGAAATAGATTAATTTATAACGTTTAAAACTTATAAAACGACATATACCTTTGTTTTCTATCTGCTGAACGCTAAACACCCGACACCCCTCTTCTACTGCTATCCACGTCGGGGAGCAAGCATTTGCTCCCCTCTATGCTTGACTTTATACCTGCTAAATAGTAAAATAACCCGCATTCCTGTATATACCCAATATATATAATTCATATCAAAGGAGAGATAGTAAAATGGCTAAAAAGTATGTGTATTCTTTTGGGAACGGAAAAGCTGACGGAAACGAAAGTATGAAGAACCTGCTTGGCGGCAAAGGCGCCAACCTGGCAGAGATGGCCGGACATAAAGACCTGAGACTCCCTGTACCGCCGGGGTTTACCATAACGACCGAAGTCTGTACCGTTTATTATAAGAACAAGAAAAAATTTCCCGGGGAGCTTAAAAGCCAGGTAAACGCAGCCCTTAAAAAAATTGAAGCTATAATGGGAAAAAGATTCGGAGACGCTCAAGACCCGCTTCTTGTTTCCGTACGTTCCGGCGCAAGAAAGTCTATGCCGGGAATGATGGATACCGTATTAAATGTCGGCCTTAACGATATAACGGTCCAGGGCCTTATTAAGATGACGAACAACCCGCGTTTTGCTTATGACGCATACCGCAGGCTTGTAATGATGTACGCAGATGTGGTCATGGAAAAAGCCGAAGGCCGCGAACCTGCCAGAGGAAAGGGCATACGCAAATTAATGGATGAGAAGCTTGAAGAAGTTAAGCACTCAAAAGGATATAAGATAGACACTCAGCTTACCACTGAAGATTTAAAATCGCTCGTAGCCCTTTTTAAGGATATGATAAAAGCAGAACTTGGCCAGCCGTTTCCGGAAAAACCCGAGGACCAGTTATGGGGCGGGATAGGCGCTGTATTTATGTCCTGGAACGGAAAACGCGCTATTGAATACCGCCGGATCGAACACATTCCAGATGAATGGGGAACAGCTGTGAACGTCCAGACAATGGTGTTCGGCAATATGGGAGATGACTCAGCTACGGGTGTTGCTTTCACAAGGAACCCGGGTAACGGCGAAGCTTATTTTTACGGCGAATACCTTGTAAATGCACAAGGTGAGGACGTAGTTGCAGGTATACGCACCCCTGCGCCGATAAATGAATTATCAAAAAATGACCAGAGCAGGAACTTGCCGTCGTTAGAAAAAATAATGCCGAATATCTATACCGAACTTTTTGATATACAGAAACGCCTTGAAAAGCACTACCAGGACATGCAGGATATAGAGTTTACCATAGAAAAAGGCAAGCTCTTCATGCTTCAGTGCCGCATAGGAAAAAGAAACGGCGCTGCTGCTGTACGCATGGCCGTAGATATGTATAAAGAAAAAGCGATCGATGCATCAACTGCTGTAATGAGAGTTCCTGCATCGCAGTTGGTAGAGCTGCTTCTGCCCATGATAGACCCGAAAGTGGAGGCAGGTACCAAGATTATAGCAAAAGGGCTTCCTGCCGGCCCGGGCGGCGCTATAGGCCGCGTGGTGTTCAGTTCACATGATGCAGTAGCCTGGGCAGCGAAGGGAGAAAAAGTAATTTTAGTCCGCGAAGAAACATCTCCTGAAGATGTAGACGGTATGCATAAAGCGCAGGCAATCCTTACTTTGAAAGGCGGTATGACATCGCATGCGGCGCTTGTTGCAAGAGGTTGGGGTAAATGCTGCGTAGTAGGCTGCAGCGACCTTTCGATTGCAGACGATCAAAAATCGTTTACTACAAAAAGCGGTACAACGGTCAAAGAAGGCGACTGGATATCTCTTAACGGTACGAAAGGAACGGTTTATGCCGTAAAGCTTCCTCTTGTTGACCCTGACCTTGAGCACAATACGGCTTATAAAGAGCTTATGAAACTTGTTGATAAGGCTCGTACTATGAAGATACGTACTAATGCTGACACTCCGAAAGATGCAAAGAAAGCCATAGAGTTTGGAGCCGAAGGCATAGGGCTTTTCAGGACAGAGCATATGTTTTACGGCGAAGGAAGCGATAAACCGTTGTTTTTGCTCCGCAAAATGATAATGTCTAAAACCCTTGAAGAACGAAAAGCCGCTTTAAAGGAGCTTTCCGTGTTCGTGAAAGGAGATATTAAAGCTACCATGGAAGTACTTAACGGTTTTCCTGTCACTGTAAGACTCCTTGACCCGCCGCTGCATGAGTTTGTACCGCACAGCGAAGACAAGATAGCGGATATGGCAAAGGAACTAGGTATAACTGTAGAAGAAGCAAAAAAGCGCGGAGACGGTTTAAAAGAATCTAACCCGATGCTGGGCCACAGAGGAGTAAGACTTGGAATAACTTACCCCGAAGTAACAGAAATGCAGGTAAGAGCGATACTTGAAGCAGCAGGCGAGCTTATCAAAGCAGGAAAAAAAGCTGTTCCGGAAATAATGATACCGGTAACCTGCACTGTAAATGAATTAAACGATCAAAAAGTCATAGTCGAAAAAGTCCACCAGGAAGTAGAGAAAGCGCTCAGAGTTAAAATACCTTATATGTACGGTACAATGATAGAGATACCAAGAGCAGCTCTTCTTGCAAACAAGATGGCTGAAACAGCCGAGTTTTTCTCATTCGGGACAAATGACCTTACACAGATGACCTTTGGTTTTTCAAGGGACGATATAGGTTCATTTTTACCAGATTATCTTACATCCAAGATACTCCCGGTAGACCCGTTCCAGACCATAGACAAAGAAGGCGTCGGAGAACTTATGGATATGGGGATCCAGCGCGGGCGCTCGGTAAAAAAGAACCTTAAAGTCGGTATTTGCGGAGAACACGGCGGTGACGCTGATTCAGTCAAGTTTTGCCACCGTATAGGCATGGACTATGTTTCCTGTTCGCCGTTCCGTGTGCCGATCGCAAGGCTTGCCGCAGCTCAAGCAGCTATCGAAAGCAGTGTTTCAAAAAAACAAAAATCCAAGAGTTCAAAAAAGCTTACTGCAGCCGGCAAAAGATAAAATATTGTTCCGGCAATAGAAAATCAAAAATGGAAGGTTTTCTAAAGCCGGAAAACAAATATAAAAGGCTTAGTTAAAGAGGGGGGCAATTAGGTATTGGAGCTTCTTCTTTAATTTATGGTATCAAACAACATTTCCTTTCATATATGGATTATTTTATCTTGCCATCAGGCTTATCCGACGAGCATTGATTTTAATAAATCTTAGTAATATTTTTATTAAATTCGGTTTTTAAAAAATATCACAACTTTTTCAAATCTTTTGCACAATTTTGCAGTAAAAATAATAATTAATTCGAAGTCGGCCTTCCCCCCAAGGCCGGCTTCTTTTTTTCTACAAGCCCGATGCAAATCTATTTTATTGTCGTTTTATTTGCCGTATCTTATGTTTTTGACAACCACTAATTTAAAATATAAGATATAGTCAAATTTATGAAACAAAAACAATTAAAAGATGACCTTAAGTTTAAACATAAGATATCACTGTCGTTGTTTTTGATCTTAACACTTACCATCCCTTTTTATTTGATGGGGTGGCCTACTAAAATGGGCCCTTATAAACCGGACTGGGGTTACTTTTTAGGGCTTGTTTGTTTAAGTGCGTTATTGTTATATCTATTATACAGACTTAACGCGGAGATCCCGGATTATTTTAAGAAAATAGTATTTTTGAACATATTTTTATTATATTTTGGGATAGTTTTTTCTCTTTTGGCAGGTGAAGCGTATATAAGAGCCTTAAAGATAGCTGAATGCAGAGGAGGACAGGGCCCCTTACAGCCTGATTTCGGCCTGTCAAAATACAAGCTTAACTCCCTTGGTTTCCGCGGGCCGGAACATAATATAGCAAAAGAAAAAGGAAAATTAAGGGTCATCGCGCTTGGAGACTCGCAGGTGTTCGGGCAGGGAGTCGAATGGCAGGACACGTTTCTGGAACAGCTTAAGACCATATTAGATATAAATACCGGACAAACGTTTGAAACTATAAATTTCGGAAAATGCGGCTGGAACACGATAAATGAACAGGTATTTTTCATAAAACAGGGTGCATATTATAAACCCGACATTTTAATACTCCTATACACATTGAACGACCCTGAATTTGACGGATATTCCTACAAACCCTTTTTTAATAGCAGTTTTGAAGTTAAATATCTCTGGAGGTCGCACCTCTATTTCTTTCTTATAAAACTTTATAACCAGCTCAAATTCCCTTACGAGGATTATATAATAAACCTTTTTAAGGACGGATCCGAGACCGCCCAATACTGCGGACTTGCTTTAAAAAACATAGCTAGCACATGCAGGAATAACAACATTAGGCCGCTGCTTGTCATAACACCGCTTTTTAAGGATTTGAAAAACTATCCGTTTGTAGAAATCCATTCAAAAGTAAGAAAGTGGGGCGAAAACTGCGGTTTTTATGTGATAGACCTGCTGCCTGAGTTTGCCTCGCGTTCAAAAACAGGAAAAGAGTTCAGGGTAAGCCGCGAAGACTGGCATCCGAACAAGGAAGGCCACAGCATTATAGCAAAAGCAGTCGGAAATAAAATATTAGAAGATAGATTGTATTCAAAGCCCTGATTACAGTGATACTTCGACTGCATTAATCACTGCAATCAGTAGTTAATCTCCGTAATCAAGAAGAAGGGGGCAATGAGCTTTTCAGTGCCCCCTAAATGATAAAATCATGGTTTTTCACGCCAAAGAAATAATACTATCTCCTACATCCCAGTGCAACCTAAATTGCGCCCATTGTACGGTCAAACGCTACAAAAGCCCGTTAAACGTAAAAAAAACAATAACTTTTTTAAAATCGTGCGCAAATTATAGGATTAAAAAACTCACCTTTAGCGGAGGGGAACCTTTTTTAAAACCGCGATTTTTATTTATCGCTGTTAAAGAGGCTGTAAAAAACGGGATGCTTCCGGTGCGGATCATGACGAACGGCGTCTGGTTCAATGATGCAAAAGAGTTGAAAGGGGTTTTAAAAAAACTCTTTGCTGTCGGTTTTAGCGGCGAATTCTGTATTAGTGTTGACGCATTCCATCTTCAAGACCTGGAAAAATTAAAGTCGTTCATAAAAACAGCTTTAAAAATATTCAAAAGAGATGACATAGTTTCGATCGCCTATGTGTCAGGCTCAAGAGATGAAAAAACCAGACAAAAGCTTTTAGGGTTGGCAAGAATGCTGGGTGCGCGGCTCTATAATTTTTCAAAAGGGAATGCCTACATGAAAGGGAAGTCTTTATTTGTAAAACTTATCAAGATCGCCCTGTCAGTTGTTCCAGGGGCCAAACCTTTAAAAAACCCCTGGGACGGGAAGTGGTTTAAGGAAGATTATTGTAAAGGCCCGGGAAACGTTCTGTTCGTACATGCAAACGGAGATGTTGCCCCCTGCTGCGGCTATGCGAATGAAGAAAGACTATTAAAGATCGGAAATATCTATAAAAATTCATTAAAAGATGTCTTGAAACAGGCAAAAAACAATGCGTTTGTAAGCACTGTCTTTAGTAAAGGTTTAACGACTATCAGAAAAAAACTGATAAAAACAGGGTTTAAATTACCTGGCAAAACATCCGATCAATGTTATTTCTGCCGGTACCTGCAGAACAAACTACCGAAAGAAACTCTTGTCAAAGCTGATGTAAACGGCATAAAAACTACTAAAAAAAGCCGAATTTGCCTATTAAATGCAATATCCTCTGGCTGAGAATCACTGAATTCCAGCTAATTTTCTGATCACTTGACAAATTTATTGTAAAGATGTAATATACTATCTCAATTCTTTAAATAGATCAATTAATTAGGAAATTGAAAATACCACATATTTTCTAAACTAATGAAAGATTAAAATTATAAAAGGGAGGTGAACGATATGCAGAAACTAGTATTAGCGGCATTATTCTTAATTGGAATTTGCGCAGTAGGATGCAAGAAAGAAGAAGCTCCTATGGCTCCTACACAGATGGAACAAGCAGTACCAGCACCGGAAGCACCGGCAGCAACGGGTACTTCGGGCGCAACTGATGCAGCAGCACCAGAGACAAAATAAGATGACATATTAATAAGGATTAATATATCGGCCAGGGTAATTAGGTTACTCTGGCCGTTTTTTATTTTGCTATAATATATGTTGGAATCTATATACAGAATTATATTTCATTTAAGCAACTTTTTAAGGCTTGAATTTGTCTAACTTTGTGAAAGGGCAAAATGGAAATTCATGAAATTTCAAAAGACCTCTTGATAAAGGCATCAAAAGGGGATTTAGATGCTTTTGAAGAACTATATAAAGCTGCATCGGCCCTTGTATATAATGTTGCACTGAAGGTTACGGCAAATATAGAAGATGCACAGGAGGTTACCCAGGAAGTATTCTTAAAGTTGTTTAAAAACCTTAAAAGCTTTAAATTCCAGTCTTCATTTAAAACATGGGTTTATAGGATAACGGTCAATACGGCGTTGAATTATAAAATAAAGGCATCTAAACAAACAAGCCGGCATGTCCAATTAGAAGAAAATATGGACAATCAGGCAATATATGAAAATCAAGTAGAAAAAGGTATGGACCATAAAAGCAACGAAGAAACAGTAAATAACCTGTTGAACAGCCTTGGTCCGGAATACCGGGTCTGTATTGTTCTTCGTGAAATGCAGGGTTTAAGCTACCGGGAGATCGCCGAAACTCTTGACATTAATGTAAATACACTGCGCTCAAGGCTCAAAAGGGCAAGAGAGGCTTTACTAAAGAGAGGTATGGAAAATGCAGTGCGATAAAGTCAGAGATATCCTTATTACCGATTATATTGATTATGAGCTTGACCAGGATTCAAGAAAGGAGATAGAAGGCCATTTGATCCAGTGCCCTGAGTGCCTAGCGTTTAAGGACGAGCTGATCAATAACGTTAAAATGCCTTTTAAAGGTAAACTGGAGGCTGCCCCGCCTGGTTTTATTTGGGATAAGATCAGGACTGCAATAGAAAAAGACGGGTTAAATGCGGGAATTGTTAACATCGGGGAAATGCTGTCATTTTTCCGACCTCAATGGATTAATGTATCCGTGATCAGTTTAATGGTCTGCCTTACATTATTAGTCGGGAATTACTTTGCCCGGGATATCTGGAGCTCTGCCCAGCAAAAACGCTCACAGGCAAGCATAGAAGTTTCAGATAACCTTGGATTAGGGATATTTGGCGATATACCCGGAGAAGAAACAGAAAATGCCAGTAATATTATCGGAGGCTGATAGGATGAAAATAAAACTTTTAATGGTCTTATTGCTGCTTTCGCTTGGGTTTAATCTCGGGGTTTTCGTGACTTTCGGGCACCACTGCCTGCTAAAAAAATATTTTGAAAAAGGGCCCAAAGAAAGCTCCTGGCATAAGAATAAAATCAAGAAGATGCTTAATTTAAGCGAAGAACAAGCCTTGTACATGGAAAAAGACCGCAAAGCATTGCAGGACACGATAAACCCTCTAAAAGATGAGCTTAAAGCCAAAAGAGCGGAACTTTTTGCAATGCTTGATTCCGACAGCATCGATAATTCGAAAGTAGACAAGCTGATCGGGGAAATCTCGGTATTACAGATGAAGATAGAAAAAAATGTAGTAGACCATTCCTTAAATATCAGGAAACAACTCACTCCCGAACAGCAGAAAAAGTTCAAAGAATTTCTAAAAAAAGGTTTTGAAAAGATGTCTCGCGGCCCGGGATTCATGCACGAAGACAAGAAAGAACATCATGAAAATTAAAACGGCCTATAAAACTATTGCTGTTGTTATTTTTACGATACCACAGCTTTTTGCTCAATCTCCAGATGCCGGCTCTATTTTAAGCTGGCCGGACTGCGTCTCTTTAGCCTTGCGGAACAATCCGTTTTTGGCTTCCTCCAGGCATTCCCTTGAGGCAAGTAAATCCTCTTATTATGGAAGTTATAACAGCCTCATGCCCCAGGTGTCTTTGTCTCACAGCTATAGCGACTCAAGCTCAAGTCTGCCGGGCTCTGCTAACTGGCAGACCGCTGGTTCGGCCAGACTCAATATTTTCAATAAATCGCAAATTACAAGCATCAAGACTTCTCAGGCTTTTTTTTCTCAGTCAGAGATAAGCCTGCGGCAAGCCTCTTCTACATTGCGTCTTAATTTGCGCAGGGCGTTTTATCAACTGCTTTTTGCCCAGAAGAAAATAGAGGTATCGCAAATCATTATGAAGATGAGGCAGGATGAAGGCCAGCTGGTTTCTTTAAGATATGACTCCGGAACTGAATACAAAGGAAATATGCAAAGAGCCGAGGCGCAGCTCCTGCAGGCAAAAGCTGACCTTGCACAAGCTCTCAGGGATCTGCGGATAGCTCAAAGAGCCATTAACCAGCAATTAGGGTTGGATGATTTTACTGTCATAAAAGTAACAAGTACTTTAAATATACAAGAACCCGGCGACCTGCCTAAAGATGAGGTGTCCTTGCTTCGCAACCGGCCTGATATAGGCTTGCAGGGAATCGTTGTAAGGATCGCTGAACTTAACCTTAAACAGGCAAAGAGTTCCACATGGCCAAACCTTTCAGCCAGCTATTCTCTTTCAAGCCAGGGACAGGACGAATTTTCTACGGGTTTGGCTGGATCTGAATCGGCGTGGGGAGTTTCTTTAAGTTATCCTTTATTTGGTTCAGGCCCCACTGCAACCTATTATGCTATCGAAACAGCTAAGAATAATTTGAAAAAGGCAAAGCAGGACTTAAGAACTGCCGTGCAAGAAGCTATTTCGGATATAGAAACAACCTGGTCTGATTTTGCCGGAGCCGTTGACCAGGCAAAAGTGCAGGCGGCTCTCTTAGAAGCTGCAAGAACGAGAAATGATGAAGCAAATATAAGATATGACTCGGGCCTTATGACGTACGATAACTGGGAAATCATAACATCAGACCGCATAAATCAGGAACGCCAGGTGATCCAGGCACAATTGAACGCGTTGGTGGCCCAGGCAGCATGGGAAAATGCTTTGGGAAAACAATTAGAAGAATAAGATAAATATTAGCGTACAGCGTATAGCGTATAGGAAAGTCAAAATCTTTTACTATCCGCTAAACGCTGAACGCTATACGCTAATAATAGGAGTTATGGATGAAAAAATTAACAATTTTAATTATTATTTTGGCACTTGTGACAGGAAGCGGATGGTTTTTGTTCGGAAAGACGAAAAAGCATAAATCTTTCGGGTCACAGAGTGTAATAGTCACGGAGGGAACTATCAGCCAGACCGTAGAAGCTACGGGTTTCGTATCCCCGTTAAACAGGGTTGAAATAAGGCCTCCGATGTCCGGGCGTATCGAGAAACTTCTGGTCAACGAAGGCGACCGGGTTGTTGACGGGCAGATCCTTGCCTGGATGAGTTCAAGCGACCGGGCGGCTATCCTTGATGCGGCAAGGTCAAGAGGCCTTGAGGAGCTCAAACGCTGGGAAGACGACTATAAACCGACGCCGATAGTGGCTCCGCTTTCAGGTGTTATAATATTAAAAAATGTTGTAGTGGGACAAACCGTTGACCCTTCGGCTGTAGTCTATGCCATGTCGGATTTTTTGATAGTCCTTGCCCAGGTTGACGAGTCAGATATAGGCAACGTCTTTAAAGAAATGACCGCACGTATCACACTCGACGCTTATCCTAACCAGAGCATTGAAGGCAAGGTTTTTGATTTGCTCTATGAGGGCAAAAACGTTTCCAATGTCATTACCTATGGAGTTAAGGTAAAGATGAAGAAAGTTCCTTCTTTTTTCCGTTCTCAGATGACGGCAAATATCAGCTTTATCATTAAAAGCAAAGATAAAGCAGTCCTGGTTCCTGTGAGCGTTGTTAAAGATATGCCTAACGGGACAAAACAGGTAACTGTGCCGGGCCCCAACGGCAAACCCGTCGCCAAAGAAGTAACGACCGGTATAGAAAGCAACGACAAAATCGAGATCACGTCAGGGCTTGAACCCGGCGACAAAGTCCTTATCACAAGAGCACGGTATACGCCTCAGCAGGGAGTGCAATCCAGCCCGCTGGCTATAGGCGGCTCCAGGCCGGCAGGGTCAGGCGGACAGGGCCAAAGGTCAAGATAAAATTACCCAATTTCGAAAAGGCAAGTACGAAATCCGAAAAAAACTGCAAAAAGAAAATACTTAAATATTCAAAATTTAACTTAATTAAAGAAATAGATGTTTTTATTTTGCTGTTTTTGAGTATTTGATATTTTTTCGGATTTCGAAATTCGGATTTGAGGTTTGAATTAAATTTATGGCAATTATTGAACTTAAAAATATCACGAAGTCCTACTGGATAGATAACGAAGAACTAAAGATCCTAAAAGGTATCAGCTTAGAGGTCAAAGAGGGTGAATTTGTAGCTATAATGGGCCCTTCGGGTTCCGGCAAATCCACGCTGATGCAGATAATGGGGCTGTTGGACCGGCCGACTTCAGGGACTTTTCATTTGCTTGGTTTAAACGTATCCGAACTTTCTGATGATGAAGGAGCGGCTATCCGTTCAAAGACGATAGGGTTTATCTTCCAGATGTTTAACCTCCTCAGCCGTACTTCAGCTATTGATAATGTGATGCTTCCGATGATATATTCGGGCGCACATGACCGCCAAAGCCGGAGCCGTGAACTGCTAAATATGGTCGGGCTCTCGGACAGGATAGACCATAAACCTAACGAACTTTCAGGCGGCCAGCAGCAGAGGGTCGCGATAGCCCGCGCTCTTGTAAATAAACCGCGCATCATATTTGCCGATGAACCTACCGGGAACCTCGCCTCTGACCAGTCCGAAGAAATACTTCAAAAACTCAAAGACCTCAACAACAGCGGGATCACGATAATTATGGTGACGCATGAACCGGATATAGCGGCACATGCAAAAAGGATATTCCATCTAAAAGACGGGATCATAGTATCGGACGAACTCACCGCTAACGCTGGTAAATCCGGAAAGGATAATATAAAGGCCTCTTTAGAAAAGTCAAGTTTTGCCAGGCCTTCGGAAAAACCTTCTGAAACAAGCCTTGGCGTGAAACTTGCCCAATTTAAAGAGTACGGCGCCTCGGCTTTGCGCGCCATGGCTTCCAATAAGGTCAGGAGCGCCCTGTCGATGCTGGGTATACTCATCGGCGTAGCGGCTGTTATAGCGATGTTAGCTGTAGGCAAAGGCGCGCAAAAAGCTATAGAGGCAAGGCTAGCAAGCCTCGGGTCAAATCTCTTAATGATGCGGCCAGCGCACGGCCATTTCGGCGGGGTTGGAGCCGGCGGAGGGAGCGTGAGCCGGTTAAGGCTTGAAGACGTCAAGGCTATATCCGGCATACCCCATGTAAAACATGTTGAAGGCAATGTCCAAGGCAATGCACAGGTAGTTTACGGAGACAAAAATACAAATACGCGGGTGCTCGGTGCGCCGGCTGTGTATGAAAAAATGCATAACGCTGCTCCGTATTACGGGCGTTTTTTTACCGATGAGGAAAACCTGGAACTTACACGCGTTGCCTTGCTGGGACAAACGGTAGTTACCAACCTTTTTGGCAGGGAAAACCCTGTGGATGCAACTATAAAGGTAAACCATATCAATTTCAAGGTTATCGGGATTTTGCCTATGAAAGGTTCTACGGGTTTTAATGACCAGGACGACATGATCTTGATCCCGCTCAACACAGCTATGAAAAGAGTGCTCGGGATGGTTTATCTGCAAAGTATAAACACTGAATGCGACGGCCCGGACAGTATCCAGCAGGTCATGACGGATATGACGGCTCTCATGCGCAGGCGCCACCACCTGCCGGATTATAAAGATGATGATTTTGATATAAGGAACATGGCAGATATTCAGGCGGCTCTTTCGGGTACAACCCAGACGTTCACGCTTCTTTTGGGCATTGTTGCGGCTATATCGCTTCTTGTCGGAGGCATAGGGATAATGAACATCATGCTCGTATCAGTCAGCGAACGGACAAGGGAGATAGGACTCCGGAAAGCCGTCGGTGCGCCGCGGCGCGCCATATTGATACAATTTTTAATAGAATCAGCGGTCCTTTCCACCCTCGGCGGTATTATCGGCATTATTCTTGGGACATCGGTTTCTTTAATATTGTCAAAATTTGCCGGCTGGGCAGCTATTGTCACGCCTCAGGCGGTTATTCTGGCATTTACTTTTTCAGCGACAGTGGGTATTATATTCGGTTTCTGGCCTGCACGTAAAGCCTCTCTTTTGTCACCTATCGAAGCGCTCAGGTATGAATAAATAAACAATAATTTGCTATAATAAAGCAGACGACAGGCCACAGACTGCAGACAACAGACAAAAGACAATTTATAGTTTTTTTCTGTAGTCTGTGGTCTGTAGTCTCAAGTCGGTAGTCTGATCCATGTGCCTTTTTATTAAAAATATGCTTACAATTAAAAAATTGACAGTTATAAGTTTTTTTATATGCATGGCTTTGGTTAGCTCTGTTTACGGCGGTTATACCATTACGACTATAGCGGGGAATATATGGGGTTATTCGGGTTATTCAGGAGACGGGGGCAACGCGGCTTTGGCTCAACTCAATGCCCCCTGGGGTATCGGGGTCGATGCTTCAGGGAATGTTTACATAGCCGACACCTATAATAACCGGATAAGAAAAGTAACCCCTTCGGGCAAAATAACAACTATAGCTGGTACTGGGACAACCGGGTATTCGGGAGACGGAGGAAGTGCTCTTGATGCTCAGCTTAATGCTCCCTGGGGCATAGGGGTTGATGCTTCGGGAAATGTTTTTTTCGCATCTTTTTTTTATGACAGGATTAGAAAAATAACTGTTTCAGGCATAATATCGTCTTTTGCCGGTACCGGGACAGCAGGTTATGCCGGGGACGGGGCCGGAGCAGCTTCGGCACAGCTTAATGTTCCCTGCGGGGTAGCAGTTGACGTTTCAGGCAATGTCTATATCGCTGACAGCGGCAATCAGCGGATAAGAAAAATAGATACTTCAGGCATAATAACAACTATAGCCGGTACCGGGAGCGCAGGTTATTCTGGAGACGGGGGCAGCGCGACTTCAGCCCAGCTCAACGGCCCCCGCGGGGTAGCAGTTGACGTTTCAGGGAATGTCTACTTCACGGACTATGCCAATCAGCGAGTTAGAAAAATTAACACTTTCGGTATAATAACAACTATAGCCGGTACCGGGAGCGCAGGTTACTCAGGAGACGGAGGCAGGGCCGTTTTGGCCCAGCTTAATGCTCCTGAAGGAATAGGGGTTGACGCTTCAGCGAATGTCTATATAGCCGACTATGGCAACCACAGGATAAGGAAGGTGACCGCCGGAGGCATAATAATGACTATAGCCGGCACCGGGACTGCAGGTTATTCAGGAGACGGAGGCAACGCCGCTTTGGCCCAGCTTAACAGTCCCCGAGGGGTAGCGGTCGACGCCTCCGGCAACGTCTACGTGGCTGACAACGGCAATCACCGGATAAGAAAAGTTTTTATTAAGCAGACCGGGTTTGTTTCTGGTAAAGTGACCAAGCAAGACGGAGTAACTGCGGTTTCAGGAGCGCTTATAGAAGCTGTGAGATCCGGGGTTGTTAAATCAAGCGCAACAAGCAATGCGAGCGGTAACTACTCAATAAAAGTAGAAACCGGGACTTGCGATGTAAGGGCTTCATTATCAGTATTTCAGACGCAGACAAAAGATGGATACACTGTTGCCAACGGTTCGACAATAACAGTGAATTTTTCTCTTGTTCAGAAAGGGATTGTTTCCGGCAGGGTAACAAAGTCTGGCGGCGGGGCAGCGATCTCTGGGGCGCTTATAGAGCTCATACAGTCCAAGGCAACAAAGTCAACTTTTCTTACTGATAGAAGCGGCAATTATCTGATAAGAGTAGGAACAGGTACTTATGACATAAAAGCTTCTTTGATAGGTTATAAACCTCAGACGAAAACTGCTTATTATGTAAAGAATGGTTCAACAGTTACTATCAATCTATCCTTAACCGAAATCGCCTCGGCTCAAGCAGGGATGTTTTCCTACACCATTACAACCATAGCAGGGACCGGGGCAGCAGGTTATGCCGGGGACGGAGGCAGCGCCGTTTTTGCCCAGCTCAATGTTCCCTGCGGGATAGCGGTTGACGGTTTAGGAAATCTCTATATAGCTGATTACGGCAATCATCGAATAAGGAAAGTGAACGCTTTAGGCATAATAACGACCATAGCCGGGAATGGGACCGCAGGTTTTTCAGGTGACGGAGGCAGCGCGCTCCTGGCTCAACTTAACAGCCCCCGCGGAGTGGCGGTTGACGATTCAGGCAATGTCTATATAGCTGACTATGATAATCAGCGAATAAGGAAAGTAACCGTTTCAGGCATAATATCAACTATAGCCGGGAACGGGACAGCGGGTTTTTCAGGAGACGGAGAAAGCGCCATTTTAGCTAAATTTAACGGCCCCCGCGGAGTCGCGGTTGATGTTTCAGGCAATGTTTATGTAGCTGATTACGGAAATAACCGGATAAGGAAGATAAACAGTTCAGGCATAATAACAACAATAACAGGAATCGGGACTACGGGCTATGCAGGCGACGGAGGCAGCGCCGCTTCAGCCCAGCTAAACGGCCCCCGCGGGGTAGCGGTTGATGCTGCAGGTAATGTCTATATTGCTGACAACGATAATCACGGGATAAGGAAAGTAAGCATCCTGGGCATAATAACAACTATAGCTGGGACAGGAGTTTCAGGTTATGCAGGAGACGGAGAAAGTGCCAATTTAGCCCAGATCGATTCTCCTTACGGAGTAGCGGTCGATGTTTTAGGCAATGTCTATATCGCTGACCTAATCAATAATGTAATAAGGAAAGTAAGCACTTTAGGCATAATAACGACTATAGCAGGGACCGGGACCTGGGGTTATTCGGGAGACGGTGGCCCTGCCACCGCGGCCCAGCTTGATTCCCCTTTTGGGGTAGCTGTTGATGCTTCAGGCAATATTTATATCGCTGACAACGGCAATCATCGAATAAGGAAAGTGAACGCTTCAGGCATAATAACAACTATATCCGGAACCGGGACCGCGGGTTTTTCAGGAGACGGGGGCAGTGCCACCTCAGCTCAACTTGCAAGCCCCCGTGGTGTGGCGGTTGATATTTCAGGCAATGTCTATATAGCTGACTCAGGTAATCAGCGAATAAGGAAAATAAATGCTTCAGGCATAATAACAACTATAGCCGGGACCGGGACCGCAGATTATTCAAGGGACGGAGTAATCGCTATTTTGGCCCAGCTTAATAGCCCTAGCGGAGCAGCGGTTGATGCTTCAGGTAATGTCTATATAGCTGACTACGGCAATCATAGAATAAGGAAAGTAAATACTTCAGGCATAATATCAACTATAGCCGGGACCGGGACCGCAGGTTATGCTGGAGACGGAGGCAGCGCAGTTTTCGCTAAACTTAACGGCCCTAGCGGAGTGACGGTTGATTCTTCAGGGAATCTTTATATCGCTGACAACGGTAACCATAGAATAAGGAAAGTAAACACTTCAGGCATAATATCAACTATAGCCGGGACCGGGGCCGCAGGATATTCAGGAGACGGAGGCAGTGCGGTTTTGGCTCGGCTTAGAAACCCTTGCGGGATAGCGGTTGATATTTCAGGAAATGTTTATATCTCTGACGACCTGAGCTGCCGAATAAGGAAAATAACCGCTTCAGGCATAATATTAACTATAGCCGGCACCGGGGCCGCGGGTTATGCTGGAGACGGAGGCAGCGCCGCTTTAGCCCGATTCGGTGCTCCTTTTGGGATAGCGGTCGATGCTTCAGGCAATGTCTATATCGCCGACTATGATAATCATCGAATAAGGAAAGCCTCTTTACGCAAACAGTAGCTCTTTTCCGGTAAAGTGAAACCTATCGCCGGGCATGTTTTCCGCTAAAAAACATTAAGATATTATATTGTTAGATCACTATCAGCAAATGATCCATGAGGGATGATCAACGTGTCCGTGACGAGGCCAAGTTGTGGTAAACCTATGAAAGAAAAATACCGGGTAATACCGTTAGTATATATTATTATTTTATTGTTTGTCCTATCGGCATTTTATCTGGCCTATCTTTGGTATAATAATACGCAAAATGTATGGAAAAAGATAGGATTAGAAATAGCCGGACAGAATAATGTACGGGTAATCGAAATATCCGAGAGAAAGCTTAAAGATTTTGGAGTGCTCGATTTTTTCGGGAGTTTTGACGGCAGGTATATAAAGATCTCCCAACGTCAAAATATGAACAAAGCAGAAAGCGGGAATTATATTGTTGACGAGGGCATTAGGATCAGATCATTGTTCCTAAAAAAAGTATTGCCTTATCCCGGCTCGATCTCGTTCTCTACGGAATCAGATGCCAGGCTTCTTCCTGTTGAGGGCATTTTTGCGGTGGAGAATAAGCCTGTTAAATATTATTTGCTCTATGCAGAAGAAGGGTTCAGGCCTTGCGTCTATGATGTTAATAAAATAAAATACAGGCTGCTGAGCTTCTTCCTTAATAACGAAAAAAAAAGGTGTGTTTATAAGATCGAGTATTATTTCCCGAACAGCGGTGATAAAATTGACGATGAGATATCTATCTTAAGTAAAATAAGATACAAATAAAAATGAAAAAAAATATCCTGTATTTGCTCTTTTTGGCCGTTGCCGTAACTTCATTGAGCGTGTTTTTATCCCGGGAACATAAACGGACCCCTTCCTTGCTATGGTTTATCCCTGACGGTATAAGAGGAGACTGGCTGTTTGAACTGGCACGGGAAGGGTACCTCCCTAATATCAAAAAAATGATGGATAACGGCACCTCGGCGTACTCTATCCCGGCTTTCCCTTCACACACACCTACGAATTATGCTACTCTGCGGACCGGATGTTATCCCGAAGTCCACGGAGTATCGGATGGGGCTATCAGGCCGGCGGGCGCTTACTTAACAAAACCGGTACCCGGGTTTTCGTCCTTAGCATCCCGTACCCCTGCCCTGTGGGATATTCTTGAAAAGAACAACAAGCATGTGATAGTTTTTTCTATACCAGGGTCCACTCCGCCGGAATTAAAAAATGGAATTACGATCAGGGGCAGGTGGTCAGGCTGGGGTGTTGAGACTCCTCCGGTATTATTTACAACGGACAAGGTTAATTTGAACGTTATATCTATCGCCGGTTTCAATTTAACCAAGGATATAGAATTTACTAAACCGGCAGGCTGGGAGAAAGTGCCTCAAAATTATGATACGGCCCCGAAGGAAATAAAGCTGTCCGCTCACGGCGCAGATCTTTACGGGTATATTTATGACAGCATAGATGATAAATCGGCAAAATATGACAGCATTGTTTTTGCTGTAGATAAAAAAACGCCGCTGGTAGTTCTTAGGCCGGGGCAATGGAGCCAATGGCTGCCTCTAGAATTAAAACAGGAAAAAGCAGATATAAAAACTTTTGTAAAGATAAAAATAATCAGGTTGTCAGGCGACGGGAAAGACCTGAGGATACGTTTCTATTTCAATTCTTTAAACAGGCTGCTGGTGGAACCGCAATACGTCTACGATGAGCTTATGTCCAGCACCGCCGGCCCGGCGGTAGATTTTGTGGACGATTGGCCCCACCAGCTGACTGAAGACGGAGACTATGAAACGTTTAAAGAAGAATCGAACATGTCTTTGGACTGGCATAAAAAAGCTGTCTCGTTCTTATTCAAAAAATATAAGGGTTATTGCATGATCCACTGTATTTATACTCCGAACCAATTCATGGAAGCCCCGTTTTGGATGGGGCATGTAGACCCTACGAACAAACGTGTTTTTGACCCCCGGGATAAAGAAAAATATTGGAATGATATCATTAACTTATACCAACAAATGGATGCAATAGTCGGGGAATATCTAAAGAACGCAGGGCAGGACACGATAATTGCCTTCAGTTCCGATCACGGCATCGCACCTCTGCACAGAATGGTGAGATTAAACGGTCTTTTTGCAAAAAAAGGATGGCTGCACTGTACCCGGGACAATAAAACGGGAAAGACCGTAATAGATTGGGAAAGATCGAAAGTAATATATTTAAAAATGGCTTATATTTATATTAATCCTGAAGGTTTTGGTAAAAACGGGTTTTGGAAAAGATCACACGGGGATAAATACGAGGCATTAAGGGATGAAGTCATAAAATCTCTTTATTCGCTCCAGGACACCGATGGCGGTAAACCTCTTAATTTTGCCAAAAAATGGGAAGAAGCGGATTTTCTGAAGCTTCCGAAAGACAGGATAGGAGATATCATCATTTCAGCGCGGCCGCCCTATGCGTGGACAGAAGATATCGGAGAGGATCAAAATATTTTTGTTGATTCGAAAGACACCGGGTATAAACAAACGGTTGACCCTCAGGATAAAAACATTGTCACCCCGTTCATTATTGCAGGGCCGGGCATTAGAAAGGGTTTTAAAATGGACCAGATACACCATGTTGACCAGGTGCCGACCTTTCTTCGTCTTATGGGAATAAAAATACCGGAATACATACAGGGCAGGGTGCTGTCGGAGATGATCGTTAATGAGCCAAAAAAATAGCCCGGGTATCAGGCCGGCTAAAGCTAAGGCTTCCGGCAAGTTTTGTTACCGGTTGCTAAAAAGAACCGTAATTACTGCTGCTCAACATTCTGCACCGGCAGGTTTTTTGACAAGTTATCACAGGCATCCATCCACGTGAACAGCTTTTTTATCAGTTCACGCGCGACATCGTAATGCTCAGCTGTGATATCGGTAGTTTCTAAAGGGTCTTTGGCCATATCGAATAGTTTCAGCTTAAGTGTTTTTGTATCATAAATAAGTTTGTATTGTTTTGTTCTTACTGCAAATATGTTATTTCCTAAGTGCTGTTTCAAATACACTTCGTCTTTAAATTGATCCCTGCCTTTAATAAGAGGCATTAAACTTTTGCCTTGCAGGTTTTGAGGGATGTCTAATCCGCAGCAGCCCAAAACAGTCGGCATGATATCAATAATCTCTACCAGAGCATCACGCTTTGTTCCGGCAAACTTATTTTTCGGGAATTTTATCAATAACGGGATCCGTGAACATTCGTCGTATACTTGATTGTGTATGAACTCGCCGTGCTCCCCGAACTCCTCGCCATGATCAGAAACCAACACTATTAATGAATTATCGTACAGGTTATGTTCCTTGAGCAAAGAAAATAACTCGCCGATATAATGATCGGTACAGGCGATCCCTGAATCATAGAGGTCGATCAAATACTCTATCTCTTCTTTAGGAGGTTTACTTTTCGCTTCGTATGAGTAATACAAAAGATAGTCTGTCGCCGGTTTATCTTTGTATAACCCGGAATATTTTTCTCTCAAGTCTTTAGGCACAAAGGTATTCATGTATTCAAACGGCGAATAATAGGGCAATATGTTCCCGTCATAGGTATAATCCGAATGGATGTCATAATAATGAAAGAACAAAAAAAGGTTCTGTTCTGGATTATCTAATATTTTCAACAGCTGTGATGCGTCGCTGTTGACCTTATCTGCATACACCAGGTTATTTTCCTTAATTCTTTTAAAAAAATCAAATCCGGCAGAAAAGCCAAACTCGCTGTCCAGGTGCCAGCAGGAAATTACCGCGGCTGTGTAATACCCTTTGCTTTTTAATTCATTCGTAATGTGAAGGGGGGCCTTGCGGGCCTTCAGGTCAAAATCCTTGTCATCTTCATAGCCGTGAGTCCTGGTGTAGAGCGAAGTAAAAAGAGACTTATGGCTGCTCAAGGTGTTCGGCGAAGGTGCAAAAGCATTTTTGAACATAACTGCATCACGGGCAAATTTGTCGATATTTGGCGTTATATTTTTCTTATACCCAAAGCAACCTACATGATCCATCCGCAGCGTATCTAGTGATATAATTATTACATCAGGAGGGTTTTTACCGGATTTTGCAAGAAGAAAAAGAGGATTTGCGAAAAATAAAACAATAAACAATATAAATATATTAAATATATCCATTATATTTATGATTATAATATATTATATATCTTAAATCAATGAAAGCTCCGAGGCACACTCTATATGCTTGACTTATACCACACAGGTTGATACAATAATAATCGATGGCTAAACTTCAAATCTTAGAGATAAGTTCAGATATGAAAAATCCAGTAAAATTTATTTAAAGGAGCAAGGAATGAAATTCATTAAGTTTCCTAAAAAATTGATTTTAACATCATTTTTTGCTGGATTATTCTATTGTTTTTTAACTGCTAATGCATACTGCAGCGACTGGCAGTACTGGCAGGGAGAAACGGTCAATAAAAAAATAAATGATACGCTCAACCTTGGTATTTCTTATGAGAGCAGGTACCAGAACAGCGGCAAAGAATATTTCACGGAACTTATTACGATAAATCCTATGTTTAAGCTTTCCAAGAACTTCAGCACCGGGCCTATCTATTATTACATCCCTACAAAACAGAAGGATGGAAGTTTTAAAGATGAAAACCGGAGCGGCCTGTTGACCAGTTATAAATGGGCGGTAGGAAATCTCAAGTTAGAATACAGGTTGCTATACGAATACCGGGACCTGCCTCAAGGCTCGGAAAACAGGGTAAGGCACAGATTTCAGGTTATTCCAGATATCAACTTATCAAAAAACTTTGTTTCTCCATACTTTTCATATGAAATGTTTTACTCCTTTACATCGAATGATTTTATGCAGACCAGAGCCTGCCTGGGAGATACCGTCACGGTCTACCAAGATCTTAAGCTCAGTATACAATATTTAGTAAGGCAGGATAAAGTAAAAAACAACTGGTGCGACATCAATACTTTTGGGACCTATCTTAAATATTCTTTCTAAAGACCCATGAAGATTAACCTGAAAGGAACAATTCTAATTCTCGTTCTTTTGCTGTTATGGCAAGCCGGCGTCCAATCCGGCTTGTTGAATCATTTTATAATTGCCTCCCCGGTTGAAGTCCTCAGGTCTATTTACCGGATGCTTGAAACCGGAGCACTTATTCAGGATATCTGTGCCAGTCTAAAAAGAGTCTTCGTTGGGTTTATTATCTCCATAATAATCGGTGTGCCTCTGGGCCTGTTTTTGGGAAGAAGCAGGGAACTTAAACCTTATTTCCTCCCGGTCCTTGAGGTCTTAAGGCCTATCCCTCCTATCGCCTGGATCCCTCTTGCTATACTCTGGTTCGGCCTGAGAGATACTTCAAGTTACTTTATTACTATGATAGCTTCGTTTTTCCCGATATTTTTAAACTCCTTTGCAGGGGCGGAGAACGTAGAACCGGTACATATAAACGCCGCTCTGAGCCTGGGAGCGAATAAACAAGGTATCTTAAAAAAGATATTGCTCCCGTCCGCTCTTCCATTTATATTCACCGGCATCAGGGTCGGGCTTGGAGTAGCCTGGATGAGCGTGATCGCTGCAGAAATGATCGCGGCCCGCTCAGGCCTAGGGTATATGATCCAGCTCAACAGAATGATGCTTGAAACCCAAAATGTTATCGCAGGAATGATATTCATCGGCCTTTTGGGTTTTTTGATGAATTACCTGCTTTTAAAATTCCAAAAAAAACTAATTCCCTGGAAACAATTATAAAATGGACAAACTTCCTGCGATATTAAGTGTTGATAGTGTCTCTAAGACCTTTGAATTTAAAAGAGAAAACCTGTCCATGGAAGTATTAAGGGGGGTATCATTCTCTTTAGACAAAGGAGAATTCCTAAGCATCATAGGCCCGAACGGATGCGGTAAAACAACACTTTTATATATAATCGCAGGGTTCCTGTTGCCGGATAAAGGCCGGATAATTTGCTCGGGGGAAACAGTTACAGCGCCAAGTATAAACCGTACTGTTGTTTTCCAGGAGTACGGGCTTTTCCCGTGGTTTACTGTTGAAGGCAACATTAAGTTCGGCTTAAGGTCAAAAAAACTACCCGAAAAAATCTGTAATGAAATAGCAGGGCATTATATAGAACTCCTTCACCTTAGAGGTTTTGAAAAGAAATACCCCCATCAACTTTCCGGCGGTATGAAGCAGAGGGTCAGCTTTGCCCGGGCTCTGGCCCCTGACCCTGATATTGTTCTCATGGATGAACCTTTTGCTGCCTTAGACAGCCTGACCAGGGAAACTCTTCAGGAAGAAGTCCTGGATATACGCAGAAAGACGGATAAGACCTTCATTCTTATTACACACGATATAGATGAGGCGATCTGCCTGGGAGATAATGTCCTTGTAATGACTTCAAGGCCCGGAAAAGTCAAAGAGGTGGTGCAAGTAAAAATACCCGGAGCGACGGTATCAGAAGCAAAAAAAAGCAGGGAATTCCTGGAAATAAAATACTGCATTTCATCCTCGGTAAGGGAAGAGATAAAAAAGACAATAGCTTTTCAGGGAAAAAGATTAAGCAAAGTGATGGGGAATATAAACCTGGAAAAGGATTAATAAAGGTATGGGAAATCTGCTCAAGAACAAAAATAAAACGTCAAATTTACCCATCAGTTTTATCGTCCCTCCTTCAGTCCAGGTGACTACACCCGGCAGAGAAACCCTTTTAAAAAGCCCGTTTGAAGGGATTACTTCCGGAAAAAGACAAAGACAAAATTAAGGGGAACAAATGAAAAAGAATTTATTTTTAATTACCGCTTCGGTTTTCTTGCTGACAGCTTCTTATGCAGGGCAGAAAACTACGATCAGGATCGGTTATCCTTCTGTCGGCACTTTGATAAACGGCCAGGTTGGGTTAGTCTTAGAAAAAACCGATATTTTAGATAATAACGGTTTAAACGGTGAAGTCACAGCTTTCCAGTACGGCCCTCAGCTGCAGGAAGCCCTGCTTTCCGGCAAGGTGGATGTTATTTTCACAAGTGAAACAAACGTTGTTAAGGTCCTGGCTAAAGGGTACCCCGGTGCCTGTATAGCTTCTCTTGGCAGCGGCGGCAGGCTCGGGCTTCTGGTTTCATCAGCGTCTAAAGCCGGTTCTATTCTAGACCTTAGAGGTAAAACCGCAACAACGGTGTTCGGTTCTTCGGTCCATACCCCCATAATCCGCTGGGCAAAAGAAGCGGGCCTGTCTCCGGGCAGGGATATAAATATCATAAACATGGACGGAGGGGAATCAAGGCTGGCATTAATGAGAGGCGATATCGATGCACTTATGACCTGGGACCCGTACATCGAAGACATGCTCCGCAAAGGCCAGGCAAAATTATTAAAACAAGCGCCCATGTATTTAGCGGTAGTTATTTCAAAAGAATTCATGAAAAAAAATCCTGAAGCAGTAATAGATTTTTTAGTCAGTATCAAAGAAGCGGCGTACTATATGATCTTGAATAAAAAGGAAGTGAACAAGTGGTACGGGGATTTATGCCGGATAGACCCAGGCTTGATAGATGAGGCATCAAAGACCAATAAAATATACGGGGATGCTAAAACTTTTAAAGATATTGATATATCCGTTAGTAACGAACTGGCTCAAGTTATGTCTCAAACAAGTGCTTTTCTTTTCGAAGAAAAGTTGATAAGTGCGAAACTTGACAGCTCATCTATTGTTGATACAGAAATCGTAAAAAAAGCAGATAAAAAAACTCTAAAACAAAAATATGACCCTAAAGAAGTAAAAGTAAAAGATTCAAAAAATAAACCTTTTTCAAAATAAAATAAAATGGATAGATACGAAGAATTAATGGCAGAGCAGTCGATACGTCCTTTGCACGCTAAACCAGGACTTCCTTCAATAGGAATAGTTGTCCCGCCAAGCCCTTTTATAGTGCCTCAAGGCTGGCAGTTTTACTTAAGGCAGCCGTTTGAAGGAGTTTCTTATATCGCCACCGTATTAAAGAATGCGGGTTACAGGGTAAGGATAATTGACGTGCGGCAGTCAAAAAACAGTTTAGATGAAGCTATGCTGCAATCAAAAGGCCTGGACATATTGGGTATATCGACCTTTGAAGATAGTTTCCCTTTTATACAAGACCTATGTAAAAAAGTAAAAGAAAGAGCCCCGAAAACATATATCGTGCTCGGCGGGTCTCTGGTAACTTCTGTCCCGGAGGTCGTGATGGCAAATACAGAAGCTGATATCGCTGTAATAGGAGAAGGTGAATTAACTATCCTTGAACTCCTTGAAAAATATTCTTCCGGCAAGCTGGATAGTTTATCTGAAATAAACGGGACCGCATATAAGGACAGCTTTAAGAAAACCGTCATAAATGCTTCAAGAAAACAGATAGAGGATCTGGACCATCTGCCTTTAATAGATTTCTTCCTGTGGCCGCAAACCCGGAAAGACGCACACCTAAAGGAAGTCCTTATTTCTCACAGCCGCGGTTGTTCCAATAATTGCGCTTTCTGCTACAGGCCCATCCCGCATTTACGCGAGAAATCCGTTGAGAAATTCAGCAGAGAAGTAAAAGAATTAAAACTTAGGCATAATTTTAATTTCATTTATTTTGTGGATTTGACCTTTGCTGTTAAAAAAGAAAGGAACCTTGAGATCTGCGAAGTTCTGAAGGCTAATAACGTTAAATGGTCGTGCATGACAAGGGTTCAGAACCTCGATCCTGAAACATTAAGAGCAATGAAAACTGCCGGATGCGAGATAATACTCTATGGGTTTGAATCCATAGACCAACTGATACTTGACAGTATTCACAAGAAGATCACGGTCGCAGAAATTCGTGATGCAATAAAAATGACGAATGATGCAGGGATCGAGATCGGCGGGCTGTTTATCATAGGTTTCCCAGGAGAAACAACGGAGTCGCTTGATAAAACAGTAGATTTTTTGAAAGAAACAGGTTCAGTCGCCAGGGTAAAATATTTGTCTGCGATACCCGGCACGGAGATATACAGGACCGCTGTACAGAAAGGCCTGATAAAAGATGAGCTCGCACACCTTTACTGGCTGAGCAGGGAACGGGGCCATGAGGATGACGAGTTCATAAATTTTACCGAGATGCCCGATAACATGCTAAGAGAGGCTTATAAAAAGATCAAAAATATGTACATCAAAGGCCTGGCAAAATATGAGGACACTTATTAAAAACAACAAAATAGCCGTCAAGGTAAAAAAACAATTTTATGCCAGGGCTTTGAAATTTGAAGATTCCGCCAGGTGGGTCAAAGACAAGAAGCTGCTGAACCTGCACAAAGAGCTCATACCCTTTAATTCATCATCAAGGGTCCTGGACTTGTGCTGCGGCACCGGCCTTGTCGGAAAAGAATTTGCAGGAAAAGCTTTTGCTGTTACCGGGATTGATATAAGCGGCAAAATGCTGGAAAAAGCTTCAAAAAGGCTTGATGTATGCGTAAACGCCAATGCCGAAGCTATTCCGTTTAGTGATAATTATTTTAATTTTATCGTATGCAGACAGGCGTTGCATTTTTTAAACCTGAAAAAAGCCTTTAAAGAAATGTACAGGACATGTAAAGACGGCGGCAAAATCCTGGTCAGCCAGATAGTCCCGTACGGGAGGCATGACAAAGCCTGGCTGTTTAAAATCCACAAGTTAAAACAGCCTTTATTAAAAAATTATTTGGATGAAGAAGATATTAAGCGGCATCTTAGGTCTGCAGGTTTTACTAAACTTGAAAAACACTATTATTATCTTGAAGAAAACATTGATGACTGGCTAAGATATGAGCCCGAACTTTCAAAACAAAAAATATCTAAAATAAAAAACTTATTTCGTTTTGCTCCGAAAACTTATAAAATCATTCATGGAACCAAATTATCGAATAACAGCATTGTTGATAAAATGAAATGGGTTATAATAACTGGAAAGAAACCTTGCTAAATTTGATGAAAAGATTTTAGCTTCTAAAGTCAGAGTGGTTTCTAATCTGCTCAACTTTATCAGATTTTGCATAGTCATAAAGACAATATAACCATATTGATAAAGTTTAGCATTAGAGAGTGTTATGAAAAAACATCTGTTATCAGCTTTATTTTTTTGTCATTACTTGACATTTTTAAGTTCCGGACTTGTCTTTTCAGAACCGGTGGATGGTAATGCAGTAAAAGTAAATCCTGAAACAGAATATATCAAAAAAGGTAATGCTTTACATGGTCAGTACAGGTTTAATGAAGCCGAACAGATGTACAAAAAGGCATTGGAAATAAACCCTAAAAATGATGGGGTATATGTTAGATTAGGCAGAGTTTACCAGGGTATAGGTCAAGATAAAAAGATGTATGAAAAAGCTAAAGAGATGCATAAAAAGGCATTGGAAATAAACCCTGATAATGATGGAGCATACAGAAGCTTAGCTGATATTTATCAACATCTGGGCAAGGCAAAAGAAGCCGAAGAGATGTACAAAAAGGCGTTAGAGATAAACCCGAAGAATAGTGATGCCTATACAGGTTTAGGCTGCTTTAACCTGGATCTTGGCAGGATAAAAGAAGCTGAAGAGATGTGCAAGAAAGCCTTGGAGATAAACCCAAATAATGCACGTGCATATATGAGTTTGGGCAATGTTTACTGGGAGCTTGGCAATACGAAAGAAGCCGAAGTGATGTATAAAAAGATGTTGGAGACAAACCCGAACAGTGAATGGTCATACAATACCTTAGGAAAGATTTATAACTCTCAGGGTAAGATGAAAGAAGCCGAAGAGATGTGCAAGAAAGCCTTGGAGATAAATCCGAAGAGTGAAAACATATGCAAAACTTTAATCAATATTTACTGGTCTCAGGGCAAAGCGAAAGAAGCCGAAGAGATGTGCAAAAAGGCATTGGAAATAAATCCTAAGAATGATGAGGTATATGTTAGATTAGGCAGAGTTTACCAGGGTATAGGTCAAGATAAAAAGATGTATGAAAAAGCTAAAGAGATGCATAAAAAGGCATTGGAAATAAACCCTAACAATGAAAGTGCATATAAAAATCTGGGTAATATTTACCGCTCTCAAGGCAAGGCAAAAGAAGCCGAAGAGATGTACAAGAAGGCATTGAAGATAGATCCTAAGAATGAAGATGCCTGCGTTGGTTTAAGCAATATTTACCGCTGTCAGGGTAAGATGAAAGAAGCCGAAGAGATGTGCAAGAAAGCCTTGGAGATAAACCCGGACAGTGAATGGTCATACAATACTTTAGGAAATATTTATCACTCTCAGAGTAAGATGAAAGAAGCCGAAGAGATGCACAAAAAGGTCTTGGAGATAAACCCTGAGAATGAAAGCGCATACAGGGATTTAGGCGATGTTTACCAGGCGTTGGGCAAGGCAAAAGAAGCCGAAGAGATGTACAAGAAAGCTGATTATTATGGTTCGAGCAGGAATAGCAAAAAGAGGATAAAATGATATAAAAAAGATGTGCATTGCATGACACAAGTATATAACGTTAAGGAAAAATAAAATACACAACTTTTATTTATAGATAAAGATTAACCAACCACATTAATTTAATACGGCTTTTGTTTTTAGAGACTATAATGAAAAGATATCTACTGCCAACCCTATTTTCTTGTTTTTGTATGATATTTTTATATTCCGGACTAGTCTTTTGTGAACTAACAGTCGAAGTCGACGGAAAAGCAGATGTTGAAATGGAGTATATCCAAAAAGGCAATGATCTATACCTTCAGGGCAAATATAAAGAAGCTGAAGAAATGTATAAGAGAGCATTGGAAATAAACCCTAAAAATGACAAGACATTCGTTAACTTAGGCCATGTTTACCAGGAGTTAGGCCAGGACAAAAAGATGTATAGAAAAGCTGAAGAGATGCAAAATGAAGCATTAGAGATTAATCCGAAGAATGATGATGCATACAGTACCTTAGGTAGTATTTACCAGGCGTTGGGCAAGGCAAAAGAAGCCGATGAGATGTGCAGAAAAGCATTAGAAATAAACCCGAAGAATACAAGGGCATTATATATTTTAGGTAATGCTTTCCTGGCTCAGGGCAAGTCGAAAGAAGCTGAAGAGATGTACAGGAAAGCATTAGAAATAAACCCGAAGAATGAAAACGCATGTAAAGGTTTAGTCAATATTTACTGGTCTGGAGGCAGGAAGAAAGAAGCCGAAGAAATGTGCAAAAAAGTATTGGA
>JAJAPY010000020.1 GCA_020523885.1 Candidatus Liberimonas magnetica
TCTGCATTGCCTACTCCGCCGTAGTAGCCTTTATGGCTACGAAGGCCGGGCATCCTCAGACAGGAGTCGTGGGATTTCATGCCGCATGTATTAATATACAATACTTAATATAACTATTACCTGTTTCTATTTGCGTCCCAATATATCTTTTATCAGGTGGGCTTTATTGGACAAAAGCGGGTCTTTGCAGTGCCCATCCTTCACTCTTATGAAATCTGGGGCAAGTTTATAAATATTATTTTTCCGTTTACACTTTTCCCATTAGAAATAATGAATGATAAAACTCAATTTATATTATCTATTATGCGGGCATAGTATAACGGCTTTTTAAAATCCGGGAATGCGTTTAACTTTAACCAAATTATGTATTTTTCACTTGTGTAATATTCAAACCACATTTCGCCATTTTCTGTAATTATCCTGTCAATTAGAAACGGGATTATTTGCACGCCTTTGCTTCTTAACAAAACCAGGGCTTCATATTTTTCTAATGTTTTAGAATCCACTACCTGATCTTTTAAATAACTAACGTTTCTACGCCTTGTATCATGGGGAATCTCTGAGTGCATCAGAATCTTTTTATCACCTCTTTGACACATAGAAACAATTTCATATATTTTATCATTTTCCATACCTATATTTTTAGCTCTTTTGTAAAAACCAATCTTCATTGTCACTCCAACAGGATAAGAAGGAAATCTTTCTTCAAAATCAAATGTTTTCACGTTCAATGGGATAAATCCATACTTTTCAATATACTTATCATAATCTGGGAAACCATAACAAAGGGGCCTGAAATAAATATCGCAATCACTGTCTTCCCAAGGATAAACGGGATCACGTAAAAGTGGGTATATCTTTTTGAACGCTTCTATAACCGAAAAAGTTTCAATATTAATAAATAATTCATTCATGGACTCTAATTTTGAATCTATCGGCCATTTAAGTAAATTTACCCTGCCATATTCTTTTATGTTATTCTTAATAAATTTATACTCTATTTGTTCATCATATGCCTTAATTATCTTATTATAATTTAAAAACAATTGAAGCAACGATATCCCTGCGATTAATACTGAAAAGATTGCGAACATATATCTTTTCAGCAACCTCTTTTCAACGGCCTGCATAAGTATACAGATAAATATAATCGGTATATACTCTAAATAACTTGAATAATAATAATTTATAAAATATCCTGGGTACACCACAGGAACTGTTGCGACAAAAAATACATATATTATGAACAACCCTACAGATACATTCCTTGTAGGCCTATTTATGATTCCGGTTATCACGCCAGCCAAAAATAAATAATAAAGAGGCAAAACAAAATGTCCGGACGAGTAATTGCTATTTGCAAAGGGCATCATTATATTTATCAATTTGTTCAGCAAATTATTTTCAGGTGCTATATTTACAAGCCCACGATACTCTTGCAAAGTTTCCTTGAAAGGCAATATAAACGGCCAGAAAACAATTAACAAATAGCAGATAATATACAAAGTTATTTTTATCTTTGAAACAGCTTTTGAGTTAATTAATATATAAAGCGTAAATGGAATTACTACAGGGAACTGCTCTGGCCTTACAAAAGTAAGAAATGAAAGTACTAAAAAGTATGTTGGCAACAATATTTTCTCTTTATCTTCCCGACATAAAATACTGCTATAGATGAGTAAAAGGTGCAGGAAAATAATTAGATTACAGTGTGATTCAGTCGCCGCATAGCGTATCTGAATCGGAGAAAAAGCAAAAATAATTAAACCAATATATACAATTGTGCTATTTTCCAGTATCCGCTTTAAAATAAGATATAGTAAATAGAGACTAATAATATTTAGAAGCATATTCCCAATAAACAATTTCTCAAACGTCATGGCCCCGAACGATTCCAGTATTTTAAAAGGGCTCCAGAAAATATTGTAAGGAAAACCATAAAGTACGTCCCCATGGGCCACTGTTGCTTCAAAAATATCATAATAATAAAATGTTCCGCGGTAATTAATATGTGCAAAGCTAAACAATGACAAGTAACATCTTAAAAGAAAGGCAATGGTAAGTATAGCGATAATTTTATAGTTTAGTAGGTTTGAAAAAAAATCATGCCTGAAAACACTTGAATATATAAGGGAAAAGATAATCAAATAATAGATAACATAATACATACTATTATCATGATTTCCAGTGACAGCATACCCAATAAATACTCCTATAAAGATGAGCACATAGATTAATTCTATTTTCTTATTTTCTTTTAGCAAACTTGCAATTAATATTTTAATAGCTTTCATATTTTTTAAACCCTGTAAATTCTGGGGACATTTTGTTTACGTTTAAAATCTGTTTCCTAATATATAAATCTATTTGTTATATTAAGCATAATCCTGCAAAGATATATTTCATACGGATATTTAAAATATCGTTTCCTCCAGCGGAGAACACTTAACTTGTGTAATAGTTCCAATATATAGTTGTAAACACGATTTTTTTTCTTTATCCTCCAATCACAAAATGCCAGCAAAGATACTATCGTTATTATGTTTAGAAATCCCTTATCTTTAACTACTAACTGGTTTGTGGCATTCCAATAAGACCTGCTCCATTCCATTAAACTGGAAGGAAGGACATATCCTTTTTGGACTGCCTCAGAATAGAATTCCGAACCGGGGTATGGGGTCAGTATTTTTATGTCGGAGATTGACAGGTACGGGTTTATTTTAAACATTTCATCTACCAGATCCATGGTCATGATCATTTCTTCAAGTGTTTCCTCAGGATGGCCCATAAGGATAGTAGTATACGCGCTGATACCGTATTTTGCTGTTAAGGCAGCCGTATCCTTAATGTTTTGGACAGAAATTCCTTTTTTATAATAATCCAGTATCCTTTGTGAACCGGATTCAGTGCCCCAATCTACCTGCACACAGCCGCAATCCTTTAAATCGCGCATTAAACCATCGTCCGCATAATCAGCCCGTATTGCTAATCCGAAAGGAATGCCCCGTGTTTTCATGCCCCGTGCGATCGATAATGCACGCTCTTTATCTACAAAGAAATTGTCATCATGAAAATATACCGAATCAAAATCATAACGTATTTTTAATTTATCTATATCTTCCAGGACCTCTGAATAACTTTGAGCGCGCCATTTTTTTGAATGAAATTCTTTTCCATAACAAAAGGTACAGCAATGCGGGCATCCGTTACTGGTGAACATACTTAATACTTTATTCCCAAATCTGTAGTTTGATTGCAGATAGCGGTTCAGGTCTGCCGCATCCCAGTCATATACCAGGGGAATATCGTAAACCTCGTCATTCCTGGCATTTACTACTATATTTCCATTTTTTTTATACGCTACGTTAGGTACGGTATTTAGCAGCTTATTTTCCATAACCGCATTCAACAGGGATGGGAGAGCGATCTCGCCGTAACCCATGACAATATAATCTATGCTTGGCTCATCCAATGTTTGTTCTGGAAGCAAAGTAGGGTGTATCCCGCCCCAGATCACTGGAATACTTGATTGTTTTTTGATAAATCTGCTTATCTTTAACGCATGATATATCTGCGGGCCCGTCATGACCGACAGACCGACAGCCAGGATATCATCTTTATTATATTTATCGAAGATGTCCTTGTAATTATCATACCTTGAATCCCATATTATGGGTTCAAAGTTCTGCTTTTTTAGGTTTTTTGAAAGGCATAAAAGGCCGAAAGGAGGTTCAATTATGGACGGGCCTGTCCGCGGCATGATCAGTATTATCTTATTTCTCAATGATATAAGTCCCCAGGCATAAAACATCGATATTCGTTGATAAATAGCATTTTATCGCGTCTTCCGGAGAACAAACTATCGGTTCGCCTTTAACATTGAATGATGTATTTAGAATTACATGGACTCCTGTAATCGCAGCGAATTCTTTTATGAGAGAATAGAAGAGAGGGTTATCTTCGTATTTGACAGTCTGTACCCGTGCTGTGCCGTCAACATGCACAACAGCAGGTATCCTGCTTTTATACTCTTCTTTTACAGGTAATGCGAAAAGCATATAGGGTGAGTCGATACCTTCCATTTTAAAGTAATCGTCTTTTCTCTCATAAAGAACGGCAGGGGCAAAAGGCCGGAAAAATTCACGGTGTTTTACTCTATCATTTAAGATATCTTTCATGTTCCCGTTTATAGGAGAAGTTAAAATACTTCTATTGCCCAGGGCCCTCGGGCCGCCTTCCATCGCGCCCTGGAACCAGCCGACTATTTTATTAGCAGCTAAGTATCCGGCAATTTTTTTACTCTGGTCACTTGTTTTGAGGTATTTCAATTTATATTGAACGAGCATCTTTTCAATCGAATCATCAGAATATTTTGGGCCTAAATAGACATGTTCTAAACTATGCCTGTCTTTGTTTTTTAATATCTTGTGGTATATATAGTAGGCAGCGCCGATCGAAGTGCCGGCATCATTAGGGATAGGGAAAATAAAGATGTTTTTGAACCCTGATTCCTTTATAATCCGGCTGTTTGCCGTACAGTTCAAAAACACTCCGCCGTTTAAACAAAGATTGTTCGTTGAGGTATTTTTACGAATATGCTTCATCAGGTCAAGCAGTGTCTCCTCAAATACTTTCTGCACGCTCGCAGCAAGATTTTCATGCGCTTTATTTATCAATTCATCCTGGTTTCGTTTACAATTCAAGTCTTGCATAAATTCCCAAGACAAAGGATTAGTGGCATTGAAATTAACATGCTCAGTATTGACTTTAAGGACACCGTCTTTATTTACGGATATAAGTTTTTTTAATGTGTCATAGAATGCCGGTTCGCCGTAACTTGAAAGTCCCATTACCTTGCCTTCGTCAGCATTCATTCTAAAACCGAGAAACTCCGTTATTGCCCCGTAAAAACGCCCCAGAGAATCCGGGAAAGTTGACCTGGACAATACCTTATAATCATTTTGCTCGACAACTGCACTTACTACTGTATCAATTTCACCCGTTCCGTCAACAGATAATATGGCTGTATCATCGTATCTGGAAAGATAATATGCCGCTGTCATATGCGTTTCATGATGAGTTATAAAAAAGAATTTACCCTTAAAACCGTATTTCCACCTCAACTTAAGAGGTATCGAGAGCATAGCAAGAAAATAACTTGCATACAGCCCGAAACGAGAGTCATTAAAATTATACGATTTTATTAAATTCCAGATTCTCTGGACAATTCCCTTCCATGGTTTCCAGAAAAAACCGATGTATGCCACCTGTTCAAAATTTATGCCTGCTTCGCTTAAACAGTATTTTATGGCATGTTCCGGGAATTTATCGGTATGTTTTTCCCGATTGAACCGTTCTTCTTCCGCAAAAGCTACGATCTTTCCGTTCTTTATTAAACATGCAGAAGAATCGTGCATAAAACTGGATATGCCTAAGATGTATATTTCGTCTGATCGTTCAACCTTTTTCATGTAGTATTCTCTGATTAGATTTCAAAGCCGTTTTTTTGCTCCGTCCTGCTAATTTATTCAAGTTATATCTTTTATCCAACTGCTGAAAAGTTTGAATAGGTATTTTGTAGGAGGCGTTACAAGAAGGGGTGTTATGGAAACAAAACCATTGTCGACTGTAGTCACATCCATTCCAGCCTGAAGGAGCCCTGAAACGCTTTTACCCGCAAGCCAGAAGTATTTTCTTCCCCTCGGGTCGCGCCTCTCCTCTATATCGTCATCATATATCCTTTTTCCCAGTTCAACTATCTTCGCTCCTTTTGCACTGCGGGGCACGTTTACATTCAGGTATGCCCCTTCAGGGAAACGGTTCTTGAATATCTTTATGGCAAGGTTAAGGGAAACCTTAGCAGCTGTTGAATAATCAGGCTGCTGGTAATCCGAGACAGAAACAGCGAAAGAAGGGACACCATGCAGTGCTGCTTCCCGGGCACCTGCAACAGTGCCCGAATAAATGACATCCTGTCCGAGGTTAGGCCCTGAATTTATCCCTGAGATGACAAGGTCAGCCTTTTTTTTCAATATATAAATGATACCAAAGCGAACGCAGTCAGCAGGCGTACCGTCAGTAGCATAGAAGTCTTTTCTTAATCCCCTTACATGAAGAGGTTTATTTAGCGTTATAGAATGGCTTACAGCCGAGCGGTCGTATTCGGGCACGACAACAACTACCCTTGCTATCAAGGAAAGCTGTTTTACAAGCGGTTTTATACCTGGGGCGTTAACGCCGTCATCATTGGTTATCAATATAGTTTTGCCCATAGGTGAGATTTTACTAATTAAGGACTAAATCTGCAAGCTTTTCCTGAGGCAAAGGCGAGGGTAAGGAAATTCTTTCTTTGCGGTTATAAGAAGACTTTAATTGAAATTTTATTGCTGCCGCCAGCATTTCGGGTTTCAGGTCTTTTTCCCTTATCATGACTGCTTTTAATTTATCCGCCAGGGCTTTTGCGTTATATTCCTGATGGTTTTCAGTTGCGAACGGGAAAGGGATGAATATAGTGGGTTTATTCAAGATAGCAAGCTCGCTTACCGTTGATGCCCCAGAACGGCATATGATAAGGTCTGCCATGTGGTATGCTTCGCCTATCGATTCAAGATATGGAAGCACGCATGAAACAAAGCCGTTTTTTTCATATTCTTCCTTTACTCCTGGCACATAGTTCGTACCGGTAATGTGTAGAAATTGCACGTTTTCTTTCACTTCAGACATAAGATGCAGGCTGTCGACCAGGTTTTTGTTAAGGTTTTTTGCCCCCTGGCTTCCTCCGAATACCAAAACAGTGAATTTATCCTTGGATAATTTATATTTGGAGTAAACGTCGTCACTTCTCTTGTTGAATATTTCCAGCCGTACCGGGTTTCCCGTAAAAAAAGCTTTTTTTTCTTTAAAATGTATTTTCGTATCTTCAAATCCAAACGCCATCTTATCAGCAAAATTCATCAGGAACCTGTTTGCAAGGCCCGGGATAAAATTGGATTCATGCAAAACGACCTTTATACCTTTCAACCATGCAGCCAGGACCACGGGCCCTGAAATATACCCTCCCATACCGACTACCGCTTTAGGTTTAACAGATACCATCACCATGAACGATTTAATAAAACTTATGACAAATAAGAGAATAAATTTGAATACCTTTAAAGACAAAGACCTTGATAACCCTATTATAGGTATCTGGAAATATTCAAGTTTTTCCCCATCTAGTATCTTGCAGCCCAGGTCGTTGCTGCGCACAATAAAAATCGGCTTGATATTTCTTTTTTTTAATTCCCTTGCAAGTGCTATGCCCGGGTATATGTGCCCACCGGTACCTCCTGCGGCAATAATTATAGTTTCCGTTTGTGCCATAACAACCCTTTAAAAAACTCTAAATTTAAAATTCTAAATCCGAAATATTTATTTATAGCTTTATATTTTGAGTTTTAATTTTATTTAGTGTTTTAAGTTTAGGATTTAGAATTTATTTTTTTTGAAATATTAAGGAGTATTCCGACACTAATTAAATTTATCATAAGAGAACTACCCCCGAAAGATACGAAAGGGAGGGACAGGCCTTTTGTCGGAAGAAGTCCGCAGGACACGCCCAGGTTTATGGCTACCTGGAAAACCACCATGAATGTTATCCCTACGGCAAGGAAACCGCCGAAGAGGTCTTTGGAGTTTCTCGCTATCACGAGGCCCCTCCAGGCAAACAGGATAAAAAGAGCTATCACAAAAAGCGCCCCCGCATATCCGAGCTCCTCCCCTATTATGGGAAATATAAAATCCGTATGAGGTTCAGGCAGGTACATCATTTTAAGCTGTCCCTGGCCGAGCCCTTTTCCAAAAAAACCGCCCGAGCCAAGAGCAAGAATTGATTGTGATAGCTGGTATGACCCTGAATTTATATCATACCACGATGAAAAAAATGATTTCATTCTTTCAATACGGTAAGGTTTTCTAAGCACTTCTATGACTCCGAACGGAATAAAAGCTAATCCAGTTACTAAAATATGCCAGAAGCGCGCTCCCGCGACAAGCAATAAATTCATGCTTACTATTACCATAAGTACCGGGGTCCCGAGGTCGGGTTCCATGGCTATGGGGATGCAAAATAAACCTATCATGAAGAAAGCCGGCCATAGCCCTCTCCAGTCTTTTATACGGCTTTTTTTTCTATCTAAATAATCGGCCAGCGCCACTACAACAACAAGTTTGGCAAGCTCTGACGGCTGAAACCCTATGAATCCAAACCTTAGCCAGCGTTTTGCTCCGCCCTTTACAGTGCCGATTATCAAAACAGCCACTAATACGGCTAAAGTGATGAACATCAATATTTTTACATATTTTTGCAGGTAATGGTAATTGAAGTTTGAAAAGAGCATCATACCGATGAGGCCTAACGCCGCCCATACCGCCTGCTTAATGACAAAAAGATAAGGGGCTTTCCACCTTATGTCTGCCATTATAACGCTTGAAGAAAAAACCATAAGTATGCCCAAAATAACTAGTATCAAGGTTATAATGAACAGGCTATAATCAAAATTATATGAAGCTTTATCCTTCATTCTTAATTTTATTGACGAATGACTTGAACTGGGTGCCCCTATCTTCGAAATTCCTGAACTGGTCAAAAGAAGCGCAAGCAGGGGACAACAACACCATATCCCCGGGTTTTGAATGTTTTACAGCTCCCTTTACTGCCTCAAGGAGGGTATGCGAATCAAAAAACATGGTAATACCTTCAAGGTCATGTCTGATTTTTTCTGCGGATTCTCCTATAAGGAATATCCCTTTGACTTTTTCTTTTACAAGCCTTTGTAGGGGGGTGTACGGAAAACCTTTGTCCCTGCCACCCATGATAAGCCAGATAGGCCTATTAAAAGACTCCAGCGCGACCTTTGTTGAATCTACATTGGTAGATTTCGAATCGTTAATGTAACTGGCACCATTTATCTCGGTTATAAATTCCAGCCTGTGTTCAACTCCCTTAAAACCCGAGATAACTTTTTTTATGACTTGAGATTTTATTCCTGCGATACATGCTATTGCTATACAAGCAAGGGCATTCTCGATATTATGGGGGCCCGGTATATTAAGGCACACTGGCATTCCAAATCTTTTAGAACCAAAGACAAATACCATTTTGTCCTTTAAAAGATAGGCCCCCTGTTTAAGCACCTTTTTTCTTGAGAAGAAAATTACTTTTGAAGGTGCTTTTTTGGCAAGAACCCTGCATATCTTATCGTCATAATTCAAGATGCAATAATCGTTCTTTACCTGGCTTTGGAATATTTTTTCTTTGGCTTTTATGTAATTGGCCATAGAATGGTGATGTTCAAGGTGGTCTTCGGTTATGTTTAAGATGCAAGAGATATCGGGATGGAATTTCAGAGAATCTTCAAGCTGGTAGCTTGAAATCTCAAGGATTATATTTGTTTTACCATCTATTATATTTATGTGGTCAGCCAACGGAGAGCCTATATTCCCAGCAACGATTGTCTTTTGCCCGCTCTTCTTAAAAATATCGCCGAGAAGCGTTGTAGTAGTTGTTTTTCCGTTCGTGCCTGTAACAGTTATGATTTTTTTCGGCTTTACAACATTCAAGGAGAGTTCAAGCTCACTCCAGACAGGTATATTCTTTTTATTAATTTTTTTCAATATCTCTATGTCAGGATGCACTCCCGGGCTTTTTATTATCAGGTCCATATCCAGAAGCTTATCAGAATGTCCGCCAAACTCCACAGCGATGTCTTTTTTCAGGTTAGCTAATCGGTCTATACATTCATGTTTCTGGTTTACTTCGCTTATGAAAACTTTTGCTCCCAAAGACTTTAATAAATTTGCGGCTGCTACCCCGGATTTGGCAAACCCGATTACCCCAACTTTTTTGTTTTTTAAAGTTATTTTGTTCATATTTCAGATTCACCAGTTAAGCTTTTAATAAGGGTTGCCAGGTTTTCAGCAACTTACCTGATCTTTAATGAAGCAAGAGAGATGAGAGCAAATATTATCCCGAGTATCCAGAACCTGACCGTAACTTTTGGCTCTGCCCAGCCGGATAATTCAAAGTGATGATGGATCGGGGACATCTTAAATATTCTCTTCCCCCTATGGCGATAAGAATAGACTTGCAGAATAACGGAGAGGACCTCAATGACAAATACTCCGGATATTATAGCAAGTATTATCTCCTGCTTAATGAATACAGCGGTCAAACCCAATGCTCCGCCCAGGAACAGGCTTCCCGTGTCTCCCATAAAAACCTGAGCAGGATAAGTATTAAACCATAAAAATCCAAGCCCAGCACCCACAAGAGTTGCAAGGAATACACTTAATTCTCCGGCACCGGGTATGGGCACTATCCTTAAATAGGATGCTATCTTTAAATGCCCGGAAAAATAAGCAAAAAGGGCCATTGTAAAAGCTGCGATTATCAGATTACCTATAGCCAAGCCATCCAAACCGTCTGTTAGGTTTACCGCATTAGAACTTGCCACGATCACAAGGGCAGAAAATAAGATATACCCCAGGTATAGGTTTACAAAAATATTTTTTAGATAAGGGATATTTACAATTGAGGCGTAATCCGGATGCGGCGGATAAAACCATAAATAGACTGAAACACCCAGGGCAAGTACGGACTGGGCTACAAATTTTATCTGTGGTTCTAATCCCTTGGGGTTTTTCTTTACGAGCTTCAGATAATCGTCAAAAAAACCGATCAGGCCGAGCCAAACGATTGAAAACAGGATAATTACTATGAAACGGTTATCCAGCCTTGCCCATAAAAAAGTAGCTATGATCATGGAAAGCAAAATAATAATGCCGCCCATCGTGGGGGTCCCTGATTTCGCCAGATGAGTTTGAGGCCCGTCACTCCTTATCACCTGTCCGATCTTATATTGTTTCAGGTATTTTATTATATGTGAACCTAAGACAAAGGCCAGTACCAGGCTCGTCAAAGCAGCCATAGCTGCCCTGAAAGTAATATACTGGAATAGATTGAAGGGCGAGAAATATAAGTGAAGCGGGTAAAAAAGATGATAGAACAAGTTAATTTATCCTATATTAAATATATTGGGAATTCAAAATGAAAAATGCAAAATTTAGGTGTCCCGCATTAGCGGGGCTTATTTAAATTATCCCGCAAAATCGGGATACCGCAATTTTTCAATTTGCATTTTGCAATTTTCATTTTTCATTTGTTAGCCATCATAGGCCGGGCTAACTTGAGTCTAGTCGGAAAATACCTGGCTTATTATTTCTTCAAATTTCATTCCGCGTGAAGCTTTAAAAAATATCACATCTTGAGACAAAACATGCTTTTTAAGCTCCTGGGTTAATTCATCTTTTTCCTTAAAATATTTTACGTTATTTGTATCAATAGCTAAAAAAGCATTTTCCATCAAAGGGCCGTATAATAAGATACTGTTCAACGGTTTATGAGTAAGGAATTCACCTAATGAATGATGTTCCATCTTTGCTTCTTGCCCCAACTCCAGCATATCTCCCAGAACCACTATCTTATCCCGGTCCGGGAAAGACTGGACCAGGCTGTCGATCGATTCTCTCATTGAAGAGGGGTTTGCATTATAGGCGTCATTGACTATAGTAACACCTGATACCATATCCTTTACATTCATCCTCATTTTTGGGATGCTATAGTTTTCTAGCCCATCTTTTATTAATTCAATCTCCGCTCCAAGAACTGTTGCTGCAGCTGCTGCGGCTAAAGCGTTGTAAATATTGAACTTACCGAATACAGGCAGCTCTATAGCTATGGAGTTATCATTAATATGCAGGTCAAATTTCGGATGGCCGGGCCATAGCTTTAAATTTGTCGCATATACGTTTGCGGGTTTGTTCAAGCCAAAAAACATAATATTCGTCTTTAATGTTTTATCCAGGCCGCTTAGGTACTGATCGTCTTTGTTTATTACCGACCATCCGTCGTTTGGCAGGCTTTCCAGCAGGTTTTTCTTCTCCGTTAAAACTCCGTCAAGGTCTTTGAAACCTTCAAGGTGCGCAAGGCCTATATTTGTAATCACTCCGACTTTGGGAGCAGCTATTTCGCTTAACCTTTTGATTTCTCCGAAACAAGATGTCCCCAGCTCCAAAACCGAATATAGATATTTTGAACTTAGATTGAACAAGGTCAAAGGCAGTCCGATCTGGTTATTATAATTTCCTGCATTTTTTAAAGTAGCCCCTTTTTTGCTTAAAATAGAAGCCAGCATTTCTTTTACAGTGGTTTTCCCATTTGAGCCCGTGATGGCTACAACCTCAAGGCTGAACTTTCTCCTGTAGTAGCCCGCCAGATCACCGAGCGCTTTGACCGAATCGGAGACTTTTATTATAGCGGGTATGTACGGGAAAGGCTTACCGAGGTCAACATCGTTCCTTGTAATAATAAGCCCCTTGGCTCCTTTTTCGATCGCTACTTTTAAATAATCATGCCCGTCATAATTTTTGCCTTTAATGGCAAAATAATAATCATCTTTTTTTAAAGTGCGCGTGTCCGTCGCTATAGATTCAACCGGGGAATGCGGATCCCCCAGAAGGAATTCTCCTTTTACTGCATCGATTAGCTGGTATAAAGATAAATTCTCCAGTGGAGCTCCTCCTGTAGGAGCCGAAGGCTCCTTAAATAACGCGACCTACTGCGATCTTGAATGTACTATAGTTTGCCTTTTGAGATATATTTTTTTGCTATTTCAGCATCATTAAAATGTATCTTTTGGTCTTTAAGTATCTGGTATGTTTCATGGCCTTTGCCGGCTAAAAGTATTATATCGCCTTTCTGTGCCATAGCCACTGCTGTCGATATAGCCTGTTCCCTGTCCAGGACTACTTGATAATTATTCCTGTTATGACGCCTGATACCGACTTCAATATCAAGAGCTATCTGGGACGGGTCTTCGCTTCTTGGGTTATCTGAAGTTACAAAAACATAATCGCTGAATCTTGTAGCAATGTCGCCCATCACAGGCCTTTTTGTCCTGTCCCTGTCCCCGCCGCAGCCAAAAACAGTTATGAGCCTTTTATGCGGTAATTGGCGCAAAGCGGCCAGAACATTCTTTAAGGCATCATCCGTATGTGCATAGTCCACAACTACGGTATAAGACTGTCCAAGGCTTACCTTCTCTAACCTGCCCGGGACAAAAGGAGATGCCTTGATATTCTTTATAATATTCTCTAAAGAGATGCCTATTCCCAGGGCTGCGCCGACACTCGCAAGCACATTGTAAACATTGTACATACCCAGATAACCCACATGTACTTTCCCTTTTCCGGCAGGGGTTTCAAGAAAGAATTCCGTGCCTTTGCTGGATATTTTTACTCTCTTTGCTTTTATATCGGCTTTTTTCGACAAGCCATAAGTTATTACAGTGGTGTTTTTTACCTCTCTTATAAGTTTCTTGCCCCACGGGTCATCTATATTGATTATAGCAAATTTAGGAATTAAAGTGTTTGAACCCGTCCGTTTCGGTTTTGCAGAGTAGCTTTTTCTGCCGTTTTGTAATGACAGGAACAATCTTTTTTTAGCTTCAAAGTAATCTTCCATAGTCTTGTGAAAATCAAGATGATCTCTTGTAAGGTTAGTAAATAGAGCTATATCAAATTCCACAAAATTAACGCGTCCTAGATAAAGCGCATGCGAAGAAACCTCCATTATTGCAGAACCGCATTTGCTCTTTACCATATCATTTAGGATCTTAAAGGTTTCGGAGGATTCCGGAGTTGTATTTTGCGTTGGGTATGTTCTCTGCCTGAACCTGTAATTCACCGTACCTATTACGCCGGCATAAATGCCGACTTTATTTAAAATATTCTCCAATAAGTAGGTAATAGTAGTTTTTCCGTTCGTTCCCGTAACTCCTATCATCAGAAGTTTCTTATCTGGATGGGAATAAAAATTACTGCTTAAATATGCCAGGGCCCGCCTAATATCAGATACCACGACCAGAGCTGCATTTTTTATGTCAATAAATTCGTCCGTTACTACCACCTTTGCTCCGGAATTTATGGCATTACCTATAAAACTCTTGCCGTCTGCGTGATAACCGGATAGAGCCACAAATATATTCCCCGGTTTGATCTTTCTGGAATCATGCGTTATACCGGTTATATTGATATTCTTATCTCCGAAAACCTCGCAATCTAATCCATTCAAAACAGTTTTTAGTTTCATTGGCTATCGCGTCCTGTGGAACCCCTCTGGCCAGGAGCCGGAGGCTCCTTTAGTGATGCTCCTCCGGCTGAAGCCGGAGGCTTCTTTAATAACGCAGCCTAATGTGACTTCATTAATTTGATTTGACGGAATCCCTTTAGGGACTACATCATTTTGCATTGCCTACTCCGCCGTAGTAGCCTTTATGGCTACGAAGGCCGGGCATCCTCCGACAGAAGTCGGAGGTTTTCATGTCGCATGTAATAATGTTACATCCCGCCATCATTTATTCCCCGACATACGTCGGAGGTTTTCTTTGCGGCGGGATAATTGGGAATATTTTTGTTATTAGCCAATAACATAGTTTCATTCTCAGGCAAAATCCTTAAATACTGCAATGAACGGGAACATACTTTCTGAAAAACCGGGACTGCCGTAGTAGAGGCCCAATAGTCTGTCTTAGGTTCATCAAGTATTACAAGTATCGTTAATTTCGGGTTTATTACAGGGACTATCCCGCAAAATGATGCAGTATATAATTTTGTAGAATATTTTTTTGTCAGGGGGTCCCTTTTTTGGGCTGTGCCCGTTTTTCCGCCAATTTTATAACCCGGTATCTTCGCGAGCTGGCCGGTCCCTTTTTCTACTACACTAAGAAGAATTTCTTTTAATTCTTTAGCTGTCTTTTCAGATATCGTCCTTCTTATTATTTTCTTGTCCGGGCTGTATAGGACATCCCCTTCCGGGCTTACTATCTTTTTTATTATGACTGGTTCAAGCAGTAGTCCGCTATTCGCTATCGCAGAATACGCATTGATAATCTGCAGCGCTGTTACCCCTATTTCCTGTCCGAAAGAAATTATGGGAAGAGACAGGCCGCTCCATTCATTCGGAGCCTTTAAAAGTCCTTTTACCTCGCCCGGGAGGTTTATGCCTGTCTTGCTGTTAAAACCGAACTGCCTTATATATTTATAGAGAATGTTTTTCCCCAGTCTCTGCCCTATCTTAGCTGCACCGATATTTGACGAATATTCTATTACCTCATCAAAATTTAACAGCCCCTGTTTTTCATGGTCTTTGATGATATGGTCATAAACAGCATACTTGCCGTTTTCACACCATATAACTTCATTCCTCTTTATAAGTTTTTCTTCGAGGGCTGCGGCAGCGGTGATTAACTTGAATGTAGAACCTGGCTCAAAAATATTGCTTATGGCAGGATTGCATAAACTCTTTGAACCAAAATAAGATTCCGGCTTATAATTCGGCCTGCAGGCAAGCGCAAGTATTTCTCCCGTATTTGGGTCTTGTATGATTATAACCCCGTCTTTGGACCTTGTCTTTGCCATAGCATCTTCCAGCTCCTGCTCGGCAATGAACTGGAGGTTCCTGTCAATAGTTAAATAAACATTAGCACCTCTAATAGCATCCATATCGGTCAGTTTATCCGGTATTTCCCTTCCTTGGCCATCACGATACCTTAAGTCTTTTATTTTTTTCCCGGAAAGATGAGAATCACAGGAGTATTCAATCCCTTCAAGCCCTGCTCCTTCCTTGCTCACTACTCCAAGCAGATAACAAGCCATATCCTTTTCCGGGTATTTTCTGGAAAAAGCAGGTACAAAACCAAGACCGGGTATTTTCCATGATTTGACAAGGTTCATAGTTTCAATATCTAGATTTTCTTCCAAAGGTATGTATGACCTGTTCCTATCAGAAAGTAAAATATCTTTAGGCACTTTTATATTTATCTTATTCAATCTTTTAACTACTTCTTCGCTATTATCTATTAGCTTGCCGTCTGCAAAAATTGTGTATGAGGCCGTGCTCATCGCAAGGATCTTGCCGTTTTTATCAAATATCATACCCCTGCAGGAACTTTCAGGACGGTTCTTTGTTATGGTTTTTTCGACCTTAGAATTTATTTCCTGATGGTGCCATATCTGAATGAAAAAAAGGCGTGCGCCTATCGTTACAAAAGAAAATATTATAAAAAATATTGATAAAATCAGCCTTTTTGAATTAATCATTTTCTAGATAGATTATATCCTTATCCTGGGGATGTATTAAGCCTTTTTGTTTTGCTATTTGATCTAATCTTTCCATAGAAAGATATTCATTTATCTTCAATTTCAGGACATCATTTTGCTGTTCCCATTTTTCACATTCTTTGCTCAGATTGTCTACTTTATATCCCAAACGTATGGCTTCCGTTTGCTGCCAGAGATAAAAAGACAATACTAAAGTTACAGCCAACAGGATTTGAAGATATTTGATCATTTTTAGGACTTTTCCACTGACCTTAATTTTGCGCTTCTGCTTCTCGGGTTTAAATTTATTTCTTCCTGGCTTGGAGTGATTATTTTTTTTGTCAACAAACGATAAGTGCCTTCTTTACTTAGGTCCCTGAAATTATTTTTGACTATCCTGTCTTCCAGGGAGTGATAGCTTATGATTACCACTCTTGCTCCGGGTTTTAAACAAGCGGGTAGTTTATCCAAGGCTGATTTGAGGTTTTCTAACTCGTTATTAACTTTGATCCTTAAGGCTTGAAAAACTTTTGTTGCGGGATGGATTTTGCCTTCTCGTTTCTTTACTCTTCCGACAAGTTCTGCCAGGTCTCTTGCAGATTTAATCTTATCCTTTTCTTGTTTTATAATACGGCTGATCTTTTTTGAGAATCTTTCTTCTCCTAGATTATAGAATATCTCGCTCAGCTCATCTTCACTGCAACAATTTATAATGTCCAGTGCGCTGTTATTTATTTGATCATCCATTCTCATGTCCAGATTTGAAGATTTAAAACTAAAACCCCTATCTGGGCTGTCAAACTGATGAGAAGAAACGCCTAGATCAAGCAATATCCCGTCTGCCAGGTTTACTCCTGCGCCGGCCAATGCAGCTGACAGCTCTTTAAAATTCGTCTTTATCAGCTTTAGCCGGTCTTTAAAAACACTCAAATTCCTTTCGCATTCTCTTATAGCTTCTATATCGCAATCAAGAGCTATTATTCTTATCTCCGGATATTTTTCAAGAAAATACCTGCTGTGACCACCTCCGCCTGCGGTTGCATCGATATATACACCACCTGTATTCTTTATCAGATATTCTTCCGTTTCTTTAAGCATTACAGGTAAATGGTATATATGATAATTCTCTTCCACTTTTATGATTTATGCCTCTCTTCGTTAAGACATTATAATTCCAATTTGACCGCAAGTTTCTTTAAAGATATTTCAGCCTTTTCCTTGGAATAGTTTTTCCACTTTTGTTCATCCCATATCTCGATCCTGTTACCGACACCTACAATAACAGCATCCCGTTTTATTTTTGCAAAATCTTTAAGGTTTTTTGGGATAAGGACTCTTCCCTGCGTGTCCAGATATAGCTCGTGAGCTCCGGATAAAAGAGCGCGTTTGAACGCCCTTTCCTCGGTCTTGTCCGGCAAGGAAAGGTTCTCAAGCTTAGTTAAGACCTTTTCCCAGGTTTTCATGTCATATAAAAAAAGACAGCCTTCAAGGCCTTGAGTAAGAATAAATAATTTTGATTTTTCCCTCAGGATTGAAGGAATAAAAAGCCGGTTTTTTGTATCTATGGTATGGTTATATCGTCCAATATACATTATTTGTCACTTAACACCACTTTTCACCACTTTAGTATAAGTATACAATATAACATAAAATATTGTCAATATATATTTTAAAATAATATTTTTATGATTTATCAGGTTGTTCTGCAGACATGCCTGGAGGTGTCAGAGATACTTAAAAAAAATGGGCCGATTAAGGTTTTACGGGGTTATTTACCAAATATCATTTTTATGGCGACTAGAAGCATTGCTGCACCGAACAGCTTTTTAAGTGCGTCGTTTGAAAATAACGCCGCTATCTTTGCTCCAATAAAACCTCCTATAAAAAAACCCAGGCATATAAAAACAGCTATCTTAAGGTCAACATTGCCGTTCTTATAATAAACCCAGGCTGCAAGCAGGCCTATAGGAGGTATTAATATAGCAAGGGTAGTACCCTGTGCCTGATGCTGTGTAAGCTTGAATAAGTAGACAAGGGCAGGAATTAAGATTATGCCGCCGCCTATCCCAAACAGACCGCCCAGTACCCCTGCTACGAACCCTAAAAGCACATAAAGGACAATTATCATCCAATTCTCAACAAAATTATTTTTAAGATAACCTATACACCGAATTCTGTCCCCGCCTCATCGGCAGGGTAGGATCATCATTCTGCCCCGCAAATTGCTTTACGGGATCAAGCGGCCGTAAATGGCCTTGCTTCCCAGTAAGGATTTAGCCGTTTCAACCCCGCACTTATAAAAGTATCTCTACTTTCATTATACTGCGGGACTCAGCCGAAAAAAATTTGCATTTTTTCCTGCTGCCTCTGAGCTTTCGATCAAAGGCGTCTCTGTTCGCACCTCTTGCCGCTACTGCGCAGCGGAAACACCAAATTCGAATCTCTAAATCCGAAAAGGAATTATTTTGGATTTCGTAATTCGTGCTTGGTTCTTCCGTTGCGCAGCAACGGCCGATGGGTATTACCCACTACCGTTTTCCCGCCTTCGCACAAGGCTTCGGCTGGCAAGCCCGCATTGTTGCCATAAACATAACAAATCGGCTTGTCCTCCGAAGCTTTAGCGAAGGAGGAGATTGAAGTTCGGACTTTCCTCTCCACTACTTTCTAGTAGAGCGATCCTACGGTTACCTTAAAAATTATTTTTTTTTGCAGTTGCAAGGTTTATTGCCTGATTAGCCAGACGGTCTGCTGATTTATTCTGTTCTCTGGGAATATACTTAAAGTCAACTTTCTCAAATTCTTTTAAAATACCCTGGGCATTTTCAAAATACCTGGATAGATTCTCGTCTCTTACCCTGTAAAGACCGAGCATCTGCTTGCAGACCAACTCTGAATCAAGATGCATCTCTAAACTGCACGGAATATATTTTTTCGCCAGTTCAAGCCCGCGTAAAAGAGCTTTATACTCGGCTATATTGTTTGTAGCTTCCCCTATAAACTCTTTGGATTCTTCCAGAACATTATTATTTTCATCACACAACAAAACCCCTATGCCGCCGGGCCCGGGGTTGCCTCGTGATGCTCCGTCCGTGTAAATATTTATCTTCATCTTAAGCGGTCTCCCGGGGAGTTATTTTTTATAAAGTATCCTTGAACAACTGTCACAGAATATCAGATCTTGTTCTTTACAAACTTCATTTACTATTTGAGGCCTTAAAGTGATATAACATCCTCCGCAGCTATCCCCTTCTATTGACACAATCGCTAAACCCTGCCTGCCGTCTCGTATATGTTCATAACGCTGCAACAATGTTTCAGGCATGTCCTTTACATATTCTGCTCGTTCTTTTTCTGATTCGATTATTTCAATTTTTAATTTCTCAAGTTCCTTGTTGAGCTCTTCGCTAACTGATTGTATTTTTGCTTCTTCTGCTTTTAGCGCCGCTTCTTCGGTTCTAATTATCTTAACTTCATTTTCACTTTCTTCCATTAGCGTTAATATCTCTTCCTCAAGCTTCTTTTTTAGTTCTTTGGCCTTATCTATCTCTCCAAGCATAGCTTTATAAGCATCATTCTTCTTGATGGAATTCAACTCAATGTTATGCTTTTTTATCTCGTTCTCTTTTGTTTCAAGCTCTATTTCTTTTTCTTTCTTTGCCATCTGCAGTTTTTTGTATTTATCTTTCAACTCTTCAACCTGAAGCTTTAATTTAGTTAAAGTAAGATTTTGTGCTTCGATCTCTTTGGGTATCACTTCAGCCCTGTGACGAAGCCTGTCTAAAACGATATCTTTTTCCTGTAAACTCACCAAAGACTGCAATTCTTTTTTCACGTATAGGTCCTTTTGGATTTAAATTATAAATTCATTAACCAATCTTTTTGACTTTACCTTTCTGCTAACTGGTCACTGGTAACTGTTCACTGTATTAACTGGGTAGTGCAGGGTTTGAACCTGCGGCCTCTCGCGTGTGAGGCGAGCGCTCTCCCACTGAGCTAACCACCCTTTTACAGTGACCAGTGACCATTGAACAGTAACCAGTAAACAAACCTCTTTGACTTAGCCTCTATGGTCACTGGTAACTGGTCAATGATTACTGATATTAATTGGGCCAGGAAGGACTTGAACCTCCGACCCGACGATTATGAGTCGTCTGCTCTAACCAACTGAGCTACTGGCCCTTTACTGTCTTAAACTTTCTTACAATATATTTGTGGACGGCAATACAGTGTATGCTGTTAAAATAATGACATTTCCTGACATCTTCTGATACCCCAAAAAACCATGCTGTTTTTGCTACCTTTACTGATTTTTTACTGATTTCATTTTGCCTATTATTGCTCTGCGTTTGGTTAATATAGCAAATTTCTATTATTTTGACAAGGTTTTTGCCAATTATATTTGGTTATATGCAATAATATCATACAATTTACTAGAAATTTCAATAGATTTCATTGCAAAAATGAATACCAAAGAAGGGTTAAAGTAGCCAAGAACCTATAAGAGTTATCATATATATAGCCTGTCACCGTTTCTACGCATCTCTATTTTTTTGAATAAACTTTATTCTTTGTTCAATAATATCAAATATCTCATCAGGGATTTCATCCCTTTTTAATATGCCAAACGCTGCTGCTGAAGCTACTATCATGTCCGCATCGGTGTAGTTATACTTTTTCCATATTTCCTGAGCTGCTCCATTATGAAATTTATGTATATATTCATTTAACTCAAAACCATCAATTTTCTTGTTTTCCCAATCCTTAAACCTATCCTGTAATAATTTTAGCTCTGCGCCAAGTTCTTTTTGATAAGACAAACCTGCAAGCTCCTTCAATTTTATTCTGATTTTTTTGGGATATTCGTTCATGATTTTTAGTTCAACTTGTCAAGCCTGCATACCGTTTTATAAATTTTTATTGCTCCAACTGTTTACGCTTTGCTGGTAAAAAGTTTTTTCTTGATATAACCGACCTCTTTAATGTATGTTCAAGTTTCCTGCGGGCAACACCAGCTATTTCGCCGCCTTTTTTTGCATCTACTTTCAACTTCGGCATTCCCTGCGAATCTTCCGTTTTGTGAATCTCTGTTGTAGCACGTTCTCCAAGCATTGTAAATATCAATTCAAAATCGTCCATATGGTCACGAAGGTTTTCCCTTTTTAATCCTTTGAGCTTTTTATACTGGCTGGGAGTAACTCCAAATGTCGCCTTTGAAATATCTGCGGTTAATATTTCATAATCTTTGTCTTTTTCCGCTCCCCGCTTCTGCCATTCTTCGGTTAATTCTTCCCGTATAGCAATACCACGCATACGCTTCTCTATCCAATCATCAGGATAGCCTTTTAATTTATAAAGCATTCTGGTTCTTTTTGTAGCAAGTTCCGGATTCTCTATTTCCTGTATCCGTTCATAACCCACTTTTGCCAGCCAGCGTTTGAAAGGCTCGGCTTTCGGTGAAGGTATTGACTGGATAATGCGGAATACCCCTTCTGTATTAGCACAATTGAGCTTTTGAGACCCACCTTCCGTATCAACTGAAAGGGGGGTGACAATTTGTCCCCACCCTTTGGAAAGATCTTTATCTCTAATCCGCATTTTGCGAACATAATCCTTAACATTAGGTGTATCTGTTAATGCTTCTACTACATCATTTACCACAAACCACCATTCCTTGTTGTGTAAGGTTTTTCTAATTGTCTTTCCCCTGAACAAAGCTATTTTTGTCATTTCATCTGTCATTGCGGTTCTCCTAATTGAATTGTTGCCGCTGAATCGGTGACTGGCACCGTTTCCGTCTTAAAAATAAGTATAGTGTCCCCGGAATTCTTCAATCAGCCCGTAAAGACAATATCAATCTATTATTTTTAGTTCAACTTATCAAGCTGTGTCCTTCCGAAGCTTTACGCGAAGGAGGGCCTGACACCGTTTTTGTGTCCCCGAAATTCAAAATGAATAGCTAAAACCGATCAGCCAGTAGTTTAGGAGTGCAAAGTTATAAACTTCAGTAACATCTGCTCCGCCTTCTACTATCCTGTAACCGGCTTTGATGGATGTCCTTGAACCTGTCCTGTACTGCGCGGCAACAAGAACATCTTCAGCCCTGCCAGGCCCGCCTGCAAGAGCGTCGGCATCAAAAATGAAAGCGAGTTGTTTGCTGAGCCTGTAATCTAGCCCGAAATTAAGAAGAGGCACAAACCCAGTGTTCTTTTTTTCAGATGTCAGCCCCGCGCCGGTAAGTGTTATCGACGCGTCTCTTACCTTTGCCGTAAACCCCAGCTTTACAGACAAGTCATCGCTTTTTTTCCACAGCTTCCAAAAAGAGACCCTGTAAGAATCAAACCGGTACTTTGCTGAAACATCTGTGTTTGCGGGTATAGTGTCGTTATTGAAACTTATCAGCGAACCTGTAACTCCGCTCGCGGAAAGCGTAAGCGGCGCATAAAGGAACGATATAAACTTATCTTTCTTTAATTCTCTGGTTAACCGCACCCTGTAAAAGCCTTTTCTGGCAACAGAAAAACTATCCGTCAAAGAAAACCTGGTTCCGATGTTTCCCGGAACCTGAATATCGTTATACCCGGCGGTTACCAGCCCCGTTTCAAAGTCCACATTCCAAGGTTCAAATCCCATCGCCGGACTTGAAAACGCCAAAAATACTAAAAATACTTTTATGGCTTTTGATATTTCTCTCAGTTTCATTAGATACTCCCAAAAATAAGTATAGTGTCCCCGGAATTCTAATAGAAATGGCCTCAATCTCTGCTTAATTAAGTATTGTGTCCCCCGAATCCTTTTCCCCGAATCCTGTTTTTCTAAAAAATATCTCCTGCATTCATCATTCTTAGAAACACCTCAGCCGGATAAACCTCAATTTTATCAAAACGATAAGTTCGTTCCCCTGTATAAACTATTATACTCCTGTCACATTTAAGCCCTTCTAAAGAATTTATAGAAAGTAGCGGTTTCGTCCATTCTGGCTTAAATTTATTAGAAAGCTTGACTTCTAAAGCAACGATATGAGGAGGCTTTAGTTGCTGACGCTTTGCAGTTTCAATAATAAAATCAATTTCTACTCCGGATTGTGTCCTGTAATAGTAAACCGGGCGATGCTTACGGCTAACCTCGTTGTATACACGAAGTTCATGATATATTAGTGTTTCTAAAGCGTTCCCCTGCCAAATCCGGTCACAATTGTCACGCAGCATCCCGGCAGCTGCCCTTGCCACACCTGGGTCAAACCAGTAAAATTTGGGATGCATTATTTCACGTACTTTAAAACCGGGCCGCCACGCAGTAAGAAAATGCCCCATCATCGTATCCACCAGAATGGAAAAATAAGTATCAACGGTAGCCCTTGCCACAGCAGCTTCCCTTGAAATATTATGCCCGTTTATTATCTGCCCATTTAACTGCCCTGCAATAGTAAGGAAGCGAATAAACGGTGGGATGTTTCTAATAAGGCCTTCGGCAGTTATTTCTTCCTTTATATAGTTATTAAGATAAGCTGCTAAGATATCGGGCGCATTTTCTATATTTGAATGAACAAAAGGAATTGTTCCCCATTGTATTGCATTTGATAAGTTGTATTTTGTGCCCAATTCAAACGAAGAAAACCCTTCCATGTTTAAAGTAACTGCGCGGCCAGCTAATAAGTTAGCTCCGCCTCTTTTCAGCTTTCTTGCGGAAGAGCCGCATAATGCAAACTGCCACTTCTTGTCTTCCATTAAACGATGAACTTCATCCAAAAGAGCAGGAATCTTCTGTATTTCGTCCACTACTACCCACGATCCTTCTTTTGCATTTCCAACGATTGCTTCTAACCTGTGAGGATTATTGGTAAGCTCCAAAAAGAGTTCGGAATTTAACAAATCTATGCTTTTTTCATTCAAAAAGGCTTGCTTAAGCCAGGTGCTTTTTCCAACACCCCTGGGCCCGAACAAAAAAAATGAATATTTTGGTTTTATTAACGAACGCTTTAAAATGGATGGTTTCATAAATATCCGCCTGTTTTACTATGTTGTATATTTGCATTACAATTATACACCATATATTGCATATTGTCAATATAGTTTTTTGTCACAAAGGAAGGATTTGGCGCTACTCAATCTACAAGTAAACAAAGTAAAGCCGGACACAGTTTCATTATCTTGTCCGTATTTTTAACCGCAGGCGCAACAACGCGTCATTTGTGATAAAAACCGCGTTGGATGTTTTTGCCTTCATTTTTTCCGTTTGGGGGCTTGTATTTAATAAATGTGCCGGCATCCAGCTCGCTAAAGGCGCGGGATAGCTCTTCCTGCGTGTTCATAACTATCGGCCCACCCCAGGCCACAGGTTCTTTAAGCGGCCGCCCGGACACTAATATGAACCTCATGTTCCCATCCGGCTTGACTGTAAGCGTATCCGCATTTTTAAAAAGCATCAATTGTTTTCTGGCTATAGGCGTTTCTTCGCACAAGCCATTTCCTTCCAGCACGTAGCAGAACGTGGTATACCCTTTTTTCAGCTTGCGGCTGAAAGGGATTTTGTTCTTAAGCTTTACATCGAAGTATTCCACGTCAACAACCAGATCTTTTACCGGGCCGATACTTCCTTCGTATTCACCGGATATAACCTTAACCTCAATACCGACTTTTCTAACCGACGGAACTTCGCGAGCCGTGATACCGCGGTAACGCGGCTCCATCATTTTGCGTTTGGCCGGAAGGTTAACCCATAGCTGAAGGCCCTGCATCAAGGGCCCGCTTTTACCCTGTTTAGGCATTTCCTGGTGGATTATACCGCTTCCCGCACTCATCCACTGGATATCGCCCGGGCCGATAACACCTGAGTTTCCTATGCTGTCACCGTGCTCAACAACCCCGTCAAGCATGTAAGTTACGGTTTCTATGCCGCGGTGCGGGTGCCAGGGAAAGCCGCGGAGATACTCGTCCGGGTTATCCGAACCGAAATTGTCAAGCAGAAGGAACGGGTCTGTCAGTTCAGTGCTGTCATTTGCAAATACCCTAAACAGCTTGACACCCGCCCCGTCAAAAGTCGAACTACCCGTAATCAACTGTTTTTTCATCCCGGCCTCCAATGCCATAGCCCCTGCTATCACCGTCCATCCTATCAGAAAGGCGACCCCAAGGCAAACAAAGGTTCTCTTTTTAGCAATTAAAATCCCCCAAAGCCTTATTTTAACAACATCCACTTGTTCCTCATATGTTTTTATTATTCTCATAACATCCAAGCTCAGCTGGATTGATTTGTTATACTATTCTTTCTTTTTGAATCCGTTTATTTTGATATGTTTTTCTTGCAACATTGGTATATCTCGTGTTTTGTCGAAAAGTTTTTGTATTTGAAAATCATGATGGTCATATTTACGTTCCAGTTGGCTTATTTTTTGTGCTAAATCCTTATGGGTATATATAAATTCACGAATTTTTATGAATACCCGCATGATTTGAATATTAACATCTATAGCTTTTGTACTATTAAGAACAGATGATAACATAGCTATACCTTCTTGAGTGAACGCATATGGACGTTTTCGCAAGCTCATTTTTATCGCTGCTTTGGAAGTCGCAATTTGCGACTTCCAATTTTCGGCTTCTTCCTTAGTTAATTGAATCATAAAGTCTGAAGGGAATCTTTTTATATTTCGTTTTACTTGCTCATTCAAACGGCGAGTTTCAACACCGTAAAGTTCTGCTAAATCTCTGTCTATCATAACCTTCATATTTCTGATAAGATAAATCTTGTTTTCAATATCAGCTATTGCTATCAATTTTGTCATTACAATTCTCCTGTTGTTTTCAATTCTTTTAGGTGGTCGCAAATTGCGCCCACTTATAGACTCAATCTTTGCCCTAATTAAGTATCGTGTCCCCTGAATTTCAATGCTGTGAAGTCCAAGATCTAATAGGCCAATCATATTGGCTAAAGCCCTTGCTAGTTAATGAAGTTAAAATAATCAATAATACAATTTTCTTTTTCATTGTATTTATGTTTAGAAGTTATTTATTTATCGAATATTGAATAAACTTCCATACCATTGTTTGTAGTCACATAAATGCTTGAGCCATCTTTTGACATTTCAATATTTGGCAACGGATATTTTTGTGAATAGAGCACGTGACCGGGTTCAAAGGATTGTGTTAAAATTCTGTTTCCATCTTTGTCGAACAGTAGGATGGAACTTACTGCATTTAACTTTTCTTTTGTAGGTGAAATTGAGGTTACAAGTATTTTGTTAAAATTAGCATCACTGGATATTTTCGGCCAGAATAAGTCTATTCCAACTTCTCTTTCCCAGTCAGTATTGCCGGTTTTAATATCAAACATGTAAACCTTGCTTCTATCTGCAGCTATTATTTTGGTAGTATCATGTGGAAATAATATTCCCGTATTTCCAATAATCATCTTTTTTTTCCATAAAAATGTTCCAGTCCTGGTATATAAATAGAGGTAAAAGTCCCAAGGTGTAGTTTTTGTGTTATACCCTATTGTTGCTATAAATTCTCCATTATCCGACAAAACAACTTCTCCACCTTTTTCCATTCCTAAATCCCTTCTCCATATTTCATTTCCATCTTTATCAAATAATATTAAAAATGAATTTTGTGACCCGATATTAATAGCCCACAATTTACCATCAGCTGAAAAACCCATTTTACAACTGGTGTGAGGTGCGGGTAAGTTGTCTATACTTTTATATCCATTTATTTTATTGTAAAACTTGATTGGAGACTTTGTGTATTCAGAGCTAGGATAATTGATGGCATAATCTCCGTTAGGGGAAATAGCTATAGACGCATCATCCGGATCAAGAACGCCCCATAAGTATTGCCCATTTTGATCATAAATACTAAATGATGAAGAAGTTGTTTCTTTTTCTATCTGTTTTTTCCTATCTTGCGGATTATTAGGAATGGTACTTGTAGTCTTAATTACCTTACTCTGCCATAAACCAATATACTTTTTATTATACGACAATGAAGTAAGTGTGCCATAGCCATTACCCCTTTTAACCTCTACTTCTTTCATCTTATTACCGTCTTTATCAAAAAATCTTATGGCTTTGTCAGTAATAATAAACTTAGCATAAGGAGTTTTGCCATTGATATTTGACGAAATTGTTCTCGAGCTCAAATTAAGGGAGCTTTTTTGCTGAATGGTACTTTCATCGTCGTCATCCGTACCGAATACTATGTTTTTCATTTTCTCCGTTTCATCAAATCTCTTTTCCCAGACTTTTTCAACTTTTACTCCGGGTACTTTTTTATCAGCCTGCGGTTGAGCGTATGAATTTGCAGTTATACATACAAGAAAAAAACAAGCTAAAATAAAGCTTGATACTATTTCCGATTTAATTCTTTTTAGTTTATTCATTTTTTTAGTTACTCCTTTATCAGTTAGTTGTAATATTTTCAAACTCATTGTTAAGCCATATTCCTTCAGCATAATTTACACTTTCCCGATTTTAATAGGGATATCTTACTTATGTTAGCATTTATATTCCCAATTGTTTTAATGCATTTATTGCATCCTGATTCCCCAATTTCGCTGCTTTATTTAAACCATTAAGCCCTTGTTTTTTGTTTATAGTTTTAAAATAAATCATACCTCTTTCATATAAGGCTTTACTATAACTAGGATTTATTTGCAATGTATTATTAAAATCTTTAATTGCTAATTCATAATTCCCTTTTCTTAAATATGCAATACCACAATTGTAATATTCTAAATGATAATTTGAGATATGGGTTTCTGTGTCAGGCTTCTCTAACTTCACTAACTATTTTGCGTCAATATCTATTCTATTGGCTTGTTCTTCAGCCATGTCCAAACCCGCATCGGACGCGGCAAGCACTTTTTAGGTACTAATGCATCTTAAAACTTCTTTTCCAAAGTTACGTCAATCTATAGATAGATTAAGACTCATTATCGCTAGTTTTTTGTAATTTCTTAACAGCATTATCAAAATCGCTGAGGGAATTCCGGGGACACACACCTTAATTATAGATTCCCGATTACTGATTTCGGTAATGACACCTTTTTTAGTCCTATTGTATCTCAAGGCTTATTTTAACTCTTTAACAGTCCTTTTGCAAACACAGCACAGCATGATAATTTGTACCCGAAATAGCGATAAAAATTGGTTTTTTACGGCTTTGCTCAGCCTTCACACTCCTTAAGATCTTTTTCCAGCTTGGCTATGAGTTCATCTGCAGAGTTAAAGCCCGAGGCTTTAGCCATGGCTTCTACCATGGCCCGGCCCTGGGGAGTGGACAGGGATTTCTTGAAGCCATCTAGAGTGGTTTTAGCCACAGAGCTGGTATCGCCTTTAAAGAGCTGGTTTTTTAGCTCGTTCAGGTTATCTGAGGCGCCGGCAAAGTAGGTGTCGAGCTCTTTGGCCTGCTCTTTTGCCTTTTCAAACTTTGCCTTGAATGCATTTGCAGGTTTTGCCGATTGATCGTTTTGCCACTGTTTGAACGATTCCTCCAGGCCCTTTGCGAGGTCCGGGTACTGGATATCAGCTTTGAAGGTACCTGAAACGCGGAGTTCGTCCCCCTTCCTATATATAAGGAATCCAGACGGGTGTGTTCCGTCAAGATGTGCGGAGTTTGCAGGCTTGCCTGACTGAGTACCGGCGTTTATCATCTTTGTTATTGTATTTTCAAGCTGTTTTACGGAAAGGCCGTCTTTGGCGCACTTCTCTATCATGGTTATCCGGCCTTTGTTGTCCGGAAGGCGCAGTATCTGGTTCAGGTGGGCTATACCAATTATAAATCGATTTATAATTTCCCGGACGTCTTCAGGAAGGCAGGCTACGGCTATATACTGGCTTACATAAGCCTGGGTTTTTCCTATCTTTTGAGCCAGCTGTTCCTGCGTAAGGCTTCCGGCATCCATAGCCCTTTTATAGGACAGGGCGCGTTCAAGGGCAGAGATATCCTCCCTTTCATCGTTCTCTTCAATGGTTAGAATGGCCTTATCCAGTTCGGACAGGCCCGTCCGGACCAGACAGCGGATCTTATCCCAATTGAGCTGCCGCGCTGCAAGGAGCCTGCCGCAGCCAGCCACGACTTCATAGCGGCCGCCCTCTTTTGGTGTTACTACAATGTTCTGAAGCTGGCCTTCCCGTTCCATGCTTTCTGCCAGTTCCTTAAGCTTTTCCGGGCCGTGCAGCCTCATCTGCCCGGGAATGTCCAGAAGCCTTGTTTCCAGCAATGTAAATTCATCGGCCATTGGCAAGCCTCCCTTTTTATCCCGCGAATGAACCTCCCCGCAGCAAGCTGCGGGGTATCAGATGTTAAAATATTATTTCAAGTCACCCTCACCTAAATCCTCTCCCATCAAGGGCGAGGACTTATGAGGTAACCCCGCAGCAAGCTACGGGGAATAGCCAATTTTAAGTTCCGTGTCAGGATTTACTTGCTTTACTTATTTTCGCCGCTCCATTCTATTAATTTGCGTTTCAGTTCTTCTTTTGACGGTAGGTAAAGCTGATATTCTTTTGCGTGAATGTTTGCGCCTTTCGGAAGAGTTATTTCAACCAGGGCTTCACGGTTCTTGCGGCAAAGGATAATGCCGATGGTAGAACTTTCCTCTTTTGTTTTTACGTGGCGGTCAAAATAATTTACATACATCTGCATTTGGCCCAGATCCTGATGTGTCAGCTTTCCTATTTTTAAATCTATCAGTACATAACCGTTAAGCAGCCTGTTATAAAACACTAAATCAACAAAAAAGTGGTCTTCATCAAAAGTAAACCGCTTTTGGCGAGCCTCAAAAAGAAACCCTTTGCCCAGTTCTAGAAGAAAATGTTCAAGTTTATCAATAATTGCAGATTCTAAATCAGATTCGGAAAACTTTGCTTTCTCATCAATCCCGAGGAATTCCAACACATAAGGTTGTTTAAGCAAATCTTCAGGCTTTGCAACAATCTGTCCTTCTTTTGCCAATTTTCGTATACCTTCTTTATTGCGGCTTAACGCCAGGCGTTCATACAAGCCGGAATTGAACTGACGTTCCAGCTCCGGCAATGTCCAATTATTGTTTGCAGCTTCTATTTCGTAAAAATTGCGGGTATCTTTATCTTTTATTCCCATAAGAAAAACATATTGAGACCAGCTTAAGATAAATTTTAAAGATATTGTCTTGTATTTGATTAATTTTGCAGACAGTGCTTGCGTTTTTTGCAATTTGCCAGATAACATCTGGCTTTTTTGATTATTTGCGAATTGGTCAGATGGCATCTGACCAATTCGATTGCCATAAACAAGATAAAACTGGCGCATCAATTTAAGGTTTGTTTTTGAATAGCCACGCCCAAACTCCAGAGTTAATTTATCTGATAACACTGTAAGTGTTTTTTCGCCATATTCAGCGCGTATTTTCCCCTGTTGTTCATAATTTATGATCCTACGGCCAATCTCAAAATTTGCAATAACCTGAATACTATCAACATTTCTTACAACAGCTTTTCTTGCCGAAAGAATTAACTCGCGAATTTCCCTAAATAATGCTGCACTATCTGAAGTATTGCGTTTGCCAGGTTTTATTTGTTCCTTCATAATTTCCCCTTGATTTCCTTTAGAATTTCAGAGCTTTCTTCATCCAGCTTTTTCATCTCTTCCAAAATAACTTTTACAGAATCGGTTTATGGCTTTACTTGCTTTGCAACAGCTATTTTATCTCTTTATAACGATTTTTGCAATTTAACTACAACTCCCATTAATAAATTTGAAAAAATGACATTTGTAAGGAAAATAACCTACTTTGTGAGGTTTTATGGATAAAATCGAAGTTTCAATCTGAGGAAAATACTTACATTAAGCGATTCTTGGCTGGGATCACCCCACTCTTCCTTGTGGTCTTTTCAGGAAGGGCGGGGATCATATCATGATTTCCAGTTTAGGTTTAATTATTTTATCAACTCTGCAAATCTTTGCATATTTGATGATTTCCGTTGGAGATATGTGCTTTTCATTTACTGCTATTTTTAGCGCTTCTTGAGCAACATCAAAGCCTATTTTATTACGAAATTTGTAACAGTCGGCTACTGTTTTTGCAAGGCTGTATATCTTTACTTTATGACCCACCCTGCATTACCTTCTTGCAGCACATTTTCAATCATTTTGTAAAGATTTGCCTTTCCAAAGATTTTTCTAAATTGTTTAAATATAAACTAATTTCTATTTACTTTGCTCTTCTTCTGTTTCAAACAAATCCTCTTCTTCAACAGGCAAGAACCATTTTTGGGCAATAAACGTAGGAATTACAGCGCTAGCAACAACAACCCCTACTAATATTGAATATTGCGATTGATCAATAATCCCTAATGATAACCCAAAAATACTTGAAATCGTACCGAATGTCAGGCCCGTGCTCATTAGCAAAGTTGTATACATGCTACCCTGTGGGATATACTTTTTTGCAAGAAAATATACTCCGATAAATTTTGTCGCTATTTTCAGGACAAAGAATAATACAAATAGCCACAAGCCTGAGAGAATCATCGGTATTGAGATATAAAGGCCTCCAACAATGAAAAATACGGGTGTAATAATAGCGTACGAAACGGTTCGTAGCCGGTTTCGTACGACTTTTTCTTCTGAAGTTTCACTGAAATGTTTTGACATAAGAAGGCCAAGTAAAAATGCAGGCAATACGGCATGCCCCTTCCCCATCTTTGCGAAAAACATAAAAATCAAAAGCAGAAGAAAAATATACTTTATTTCAGGCTCTATTACTTTATTCTTAATTTTCGGATGCCCAAAAATTAAATGCGAATATTTGGAGGCAATTATTATCACTATAACCGAGACTATCACAAAAATTAGTGTGTATAAAGTCGGTTTAAGAAATAGAATGCTGAGAGCCAGGGCAGTCCCCATATCTGTAATGAACGTTGAAGCCATTAAAAGTTTGCCAACATAAGTTTTGGACAATCCTGTTTCAACCAAGACCGAATATACAACCGCAAGAGAAGTAGTTGATAATGCCGTTCCGGCAATCAATGAAGCCTGAAGTGTCCAATGAGAAACATAAAATGCATATAAAAACACACCAACAAACGGAAATAGGAACGAACAGCTTCCGATAAGAAAGCTTTCTTTGAATTTTTCTTTCATAAGTTGTGTGTCTATCTCTGTACCGGCTAGAAATGTTAATACTATACCGCCAAAACCAGCAAGATACATCATCCAGCCTTCAGATTTTAAGCCAAAGTAACCGGCAATTATGCCCATCAATATTTCAATAATTGCAACAGAGAGTTTTAACTTCAAAGATAATAAACTTGCCGAAAATACTAAAATACCAACGATTAGCGGGGCAAGATCAGAATTCATTATTTCCTCCAAAAATAAAAATACCCCTACCGCAATCGGTAGAGGTCATCAACCCGGAACTTCAAGGTGGTTATACGGCGAACCTCATCGCCTTATTTTTGTTTAAATATATCAAAACCACAAAACTAAGTCAATTTTTTGTTATCATTATTCAAATAAGTTAATTATACTCCATTCCTTATAAACCCGATTTATTTATCTTTAGCAGACGCCTGTTCTAGGGTAACTACAATCAAATAAACAGATGGAATGAGAAATACTGCCCATAAAATAAGCACAGCCGGGACACTTTTAAAATAATCCGCCCAGTAACTGCCAATAAGAATTCCAAAAGCTATCAATGATGTTTTCAACAGCCCGAATTGCCACCAATGCAGAGAATAATCCTGAAACATTTTCATACAAAACACCTCCTATTTTAAAGAAAATATAATGAAATATATTGTCATTATTATCAATCCTAAAGGCACTCCGAATTTTGCCCATTCTTTGCTTTTTATGTTAAGCCGACCGGCTGCAATTATGTTCGGCACATTGCCTGGAATAAGCATACCTCCGGATATTAGAAGCCCCATAAGTATATATTGAATTTGCCCTAAACTCATTTTAGGGCTTACTTCAGCGGCAGTTAATGTTGCATTGTCCAATACAGCTGAAATAGTATTTATCCAGTAAAGAATAGGGCTTGGAAGAGTTATTATATAAGCATCTATTATAGGCTTAAACCCTGTGCCAAGATATACCAGGGCCATAATAAATATGTAAACCCTTCCTGCGTAACCGAAAACATCTTTGATACTGCTCTTTTTCTCTTCAGAAAGGCTATTTTCGTTTGAATCTTCCTTAATCGATGGTTCAATTAAGGCACCAAACAAACCTAATCCAAGGATACCTGGCAAAATATAGAGTCCAAGTGTCCTGAAAAGAAAAAAGAAATCTGCATTATACGGCTCACCTTTAAGCTTTGCTATCGCTATTGTTGATAATGGCTCACCTATAGGGGTAAGAACTGCACCAAGCCCAATAGAAAAACAGCCGAGTATGACAAGCTTTATTTCATATTCTTTATTTAATTTTAATGCATTGACAACTTCAACAAGGATTATAGATGACATAATAGCCGTAATAATGCTTGAAAACAATCCGAGTGCTATAACTAAAACAAAACTAAACCATTTTGAGCCGATTCTGCGCTCAACATTAACGATATATGCTGTTATCTTGTCCCTGAAGAAATACATTAAAAAACCAAAGACTATTACAGCAATTGTTATCATTACCGGCTCAACCATGGATTCCTTAAATAGATGTATTGACCATACAGGCGCAACACCCCATATATGAGAACAGGTTACAGACGCTATTCCCATAATAAAAAGGAACACTTCCAGGTTCCTTTCAACCTTACCAATCGCAATTGGTAAGGCAAGCACAAGAAATAATATTACGAAGAGACTTATTTCAAGCATTGGCTCTCAATATAATTTACTTTTACATATCCTAAATTATCAATGTGGCTATTATAGTCACCTGGCTGTGTATTTTTATTTTCCATTTTTCTTATTTTTTTCTTCTCGTTCCTTTCTCTCATTATCCCTTGAATTCTTTATCCCATAAAGAATTACAGCGATAAATCCAATACCACCAATTATTGCGACGATGTAATCATTCTGCCAATGCATTGTTAATCCCTCCTTTTTATGAATTTTTTATGATTTTCATCCCAATCATAAAAGTAAAAAATGTAAAAAACAACTGTCAAAACAACTGTCATTACAATTATTACGATCAAATCAAACGCGCTCGTTCCCAGAGTCATTTTCTGCCTCACAAATAAACTGTATCCTGATTTTGACCCAACGATAAGAACAACAACATATAGTCTTTTAGGTGGCGAGTTAACAGGAAATTGTTTTTTATATGCTGCTTTCCGTTTTCTCCAAGCCGTAGTGCGTATTTTGGATGGTTTAATAATTGTTTTAAGGCAAATGCTGTTCCTTCTACGGAATATGTCAGCATTCCGGAATATCTGTTCGTAATTTGAAGAGGGATACCGCCAACATTTCCAGCAACCACAGGTTTTGCTTTCCATAACGCTTCTGCTATGGTCAAACCGAAGCCTTCTTTTAATGATTTTTGAAGTATTACATCAGATGCCCTTTGCAGCGCATTTACTACTATATCATCCTGCGGTAAAAGCAGGATATGAATATCGGGGTCACCCTTCGACTGTTCTTTTACTTCTTCCAAAACAGCAATACCTTCGGGATCATCGCTAGCCCCGCCCCCTGCAAGAATAAGCCTGCAATCAATATATTTCCTTACAAGCTTATACGCCTCTATTACCCCTAACGGATCTTTTAATCTGTCAAAACGGGAAATTTGAGTTATTATGGGTTTATCTTTGGGTATTGAATACTTTTCTAATACCGAATCAATAACCTCCTGTGGTAGTTCCTTATTCTTATCACTTAAAGGGTCGATCGAAGGAGGTATGAGGAACTGCCTTATAGGCAGTACCTGTGAAAATTTCTGTGCTGAAAAAACAGAAGCATCGTAATCTTTAATAAAACCCATTAAGAAATCCCAAACCTGTCTATTTGGATCGGACACATCGACATGGCACCGCCATATCCATTTATTTCCAGCCTTCTTTTTTACAAGGGCTATTGGCTGAGGGTCATGAACAAATACTATATCGCCGTCAGTATTTAATTCATTAATATTTCTCTGGCTTGTTTCCATAAAAACATCAAAATCACTCTTCTTTATTTCTTCCTGCTTACCATGCAGGGCGTTATGGAATCTCTTTGTTACTTCATAATACTGGGTTCCGCCTTTTACTATATCCCATTTAGACTTAACACCCAATTCATTTAAAAGCGGTACCATGCGGTTCAGTATCTCCGCTACACCGCCGCCTACAGAAGTAGAGTTTATATGCTGGATAACCCTGCCTTTAAGCTTTCCCGCGAGAGTTCTTAAGTCATCTATTACTGCCTGCCCTACTATAGGAATATATTCATCGATCTTAGCCATTTTAAGTTATCCTTCTGTATACTATTTTGATTATGATTTTTCTTAAATCATCTAAAGCATATGTATAAGGGTCTAGTTTAGCGATCTCTTTTGCCAATTCAGCGTCGCCTATTGAGCTCTCAATCCAATTAGAAAAATCATTGCTTTCCCTTTCAAGCCTCAACCGTGCTTCAAACATATGGAAATATATTGAATTATTGCTTACTTTCTCTAAGGCTGTTTTAAATTCCGACAAGTCATTAGCGGTATAAGCTGTCGGAACGACAAAACTTATTGATTTATTAAAATAGAACTCCTTCCCAGCGCTGGCAAACCTCAAACTGCACGAAGGACATTTATTTCTGTATTCTTCTATAACAGCAATGATCCTATCCCTTAACCCACGGATAGTGCCAAACTGCACAATGTCTATGCTTGCAAGTTTTTCCGCAAGTTCATCTTCACCCAAGGCATATGAAATCCAATACGCAAAATCATTCGGCGGCTCGGGAGACAGATACTCGTGCTGCTGCAAAAACCTGTGCGTATGATGATAAATGGAAGAGCCCGGCACTTCCTTCAGTAAAGCAAGCAATTCTTCAATATTATGGGCTTTAAGCCCCGTCAACTCTGAGAGGTTAAACCTTGTATAAAATGTAAATTGTTCTTTTGCTTTTAACAATTCGCTCATAAACCACCCCTTAACAATTCGGAAATTTTATTCCTGATAATTGGCACGAATGGCGTAGGGACGCTGAAATTCTCCAAACCCAGCTTGAGTAAATCTTTTGTGTAATTAACATCGGATGCCATATCACCGCAGAGAACACATTCTTTGCCTTTATTATTACACGCCTTAATTACTCTTTCTATGTATTCCATAACCATTTCTGATCCGGCTTCGTAGTAGCTGGAAACCGATGAATTTTCACGTCCGGATGCTGTAGTATATTGTATAAGGTCATTTGTGCCTATGCTTACAAAATCTGCATGATTTAGTATCTCGTCAATTTTTAACACAGCAGCAGGAACTTCTATCATAGCGCCTAAAAGTATGTTTTCGTTAAAAGGAATATTTCCCAGCTTTAACAGGTTTTTGCATTCATTCAATTTCTGCCTTACCTTCAAAACATCATCAGGAATTGTAACCATAGGAATTAGTATTTTAAGTTTATACTTAGCGCTTAGTTTTAGAAATACTCTTAACTCTGTTTCTAATACCTGCGGGTAGCCGAGCAGCATCCTGACTCCCCGCAGTCCCAGCGACGAGTTCTGTTCTGTACCAAAGGAAAGGTAAGGAATGGTTTTATCGTTATTAATATCAAGCAGGCGGGCTGTTATCTCGGACCCTTTTAGTCCTGAAAAACATTTATCTAATGCATCATATAATTGTGTCTCACTTGGAAGCGTTTTGTGCTGCATATACAACTGCTCCAGCCTGAATAACCCTATTGCGCTGCTTCCATATTCTAATGATTTGACCACTTCTTCGCGGGAATTTACATTAGACAAAACTTTTATTATTTTATTATCCTTCTTTAATTCAATGTTTTTATTGCGACTTATATAATTCTTCCATTCTGATTCCTTTTGCTTAATTATTGCTTTAAGCGAAGATATCTCGTGCTTGTCAGGATTAATAACTATCTCGCCGGAATCAGCATTTAAGATAGCGGGTTGTCCCGATGGAATATCTTCTAAATCATAATCAAACTGGCATATATAAGGTATCCTCATGCTTTTGGCAAGAAGCGCTGCATGTGAACTCTTGCTGCCTTCCTCTGTAAGCATCCCGACCACATTTCTACGTTTCATATATACTGTATCAGAAGGCAACAGCCTCTTGGATATAACAATTGTATTTTCAGGCAGTTGTTCTATGATATTCTTATCTATTCCCATAAGATAGCGCAAGACCCTTTTGCTAAGATCTAATATGTCATCGCCTCTTTCTTTAATAATATCACTACCAGATTCCCTGAACCTGCCTTCCCATTTTTTAAATACACCTTTAACAACATTTTCTGCATTAACCATTCTTAATTTTAAGTCTGTTTTTAGCTCATCTATAAGCTTTTGGTCATTAAGCACAAGCCAATGGAAATCAAAAAGATCAGAAAACTCCTTACCTATATGGTTTTTCATCTCTTTTCCCATTTCTTCAATATCATCTTTTACAAAGCCAAGAGCTTTTTGTATACGGTTAAATTCTGGTTCAACTTCATCTACGCTTATCTCGCGGTATTCTATATCTCTTTCAAGAATATCTTTATAAACATAAATATTACCTATAGATAAACCCGGAGAGATAGGAATACCTCTAATAACCAGCCTGATATTTTTATCCTTTTTATCGACAATGTTACAATTGTCTTTTTTTGTTTCTTCATGTTCGCTTATATTTTTTTCTTCATAAACATAAATTCTGTTCTTGCCCAGCCTTTTTGCCATATATACTGCTTTATCTGCTGCTTCTAAAGTTTCTGAAATACTCTTCAAATTGTCCATATTAAATGATGCAACACCAATGCTTACAGATACGCGTATATTGTCACTTCCAATTTCCTTGGGTTTTATATTTATCTTTCGGATATTTTCAATTATCTTTCTTGAAAATAATCCGGCTTCATTTTCCGAAGTGTTAGGCGCAAGCACTACGAATTCGTCGCCGCCGAATCTGTAGGCAGTATCAATAACCCTGACGTTTTTCTTTAGTACTTCACCGACTTTCAATATTACCTCATCACCAGTCAAATGCCCGTATGTATCATTTATCTGTTTCAACTCATCAATGTCCATAAATAACAATGAAAAATATGACCCGTATCTTCTCGCCCTCTCAATTTCTCTGTTCAATTCGTGAAAAAGAAGTTTCTTGTCATATATGTTTGTTTTATCATCTTCAATAGCAGCTCTTGCAAACGAAAGTATCTTGTCCTCTTCCATTATAAGCGGTTTTTTTAGGGTTCCTTTTATATTGGTCAAATAATCAAGAGACGCCACCTGTATACCGATGTTTCTATTAAGCACGGAAGATAGCATCTTCTGATGAGCGATTATTGAATTAAACTTCTTTTTTGCTTCTTCTTCATCTGATGTTATCTCATGTGTAAGCACATAGATAAACTCAATATATATCTTATTGCCTAATTCTTTTTTAAAACGGTTTAGCTTTTCTATCTGCTGGCTAGTTCCGTTTTTTTCGCCGGCAAATATTTCTATAAAATCCAGGTCAATTTTCTTTTCTTTGATAAACTTTGCCTCTTCTTCAAGGCAATCTGCTTTTCTTATGTGGACCATAAGCACCTCCACACATCATATTCTTAACTGATTTAAGAAATGCAAAAACTTCGTCAGGGTTTTTAAGCTGGTAATCAGCATGAGAACTGCCTTTCTCACCCACAAATACGGTTATTCCTATGTTTTTCAAGGCCATAAAAGCATCTTCATCAGTTAAATCATCGCCTAAACATATAGGGATTACCGAAGTGTCTGAAGCGTACTTTGATAAAATCCGTAAAACAGCGGTTCCTTTGTTCAGTTCAATGCTGGGCCTGATTTCATAACACATTTTCCCAAGCCAAATCCTAAGTTTCCCGTTTTTTACAGGTTTTTTTAACAGCTGATTGAATATTGCATTTAATTGCGGCATATCCTTCTCATTAACCATGCGGTAATGCAGGGTAACCGCAAGTTTTTTGTCTTCTACTAATACTCCTTTGATTATTGATAGTTTGTCTTTAAGTTCGGACTTCATGGCTATCAATAGCTTCTTAACATCCGGCGCAATTTCCGCTTTATATATAAAATCCGGCCCCTCTATCTCAAGCCCGTGATTGCCTACATAAGTTATATTTTGTAAACCCGCCATTTTTTTAACATCATTTAAATATCTTCCCGAAATTATAACGATCTTAACATGTGGCAACTTTGCCAGCGCACTCAAAAGGCTTTTTACTTTTCCCGGTAAAACCGCCTTTTTGGGAGTATCCGCTAAAGAAACGAGCGTGCCGTCGTAATCCAAGAACAGCACCACGCTCTTGTTTTTCATTAATTTTAGGACTTCTTTTTCGTTCTCAAGCAATGATTTCATTTCAATTCCGCCTTTTCCTGTATGTAATTGATAGCCCGTATAGGATACGGGATAGTAATATTTTCCTCTTTATATTTTTCATGGAGTTTCTTTACAAATTCGTGCTTTATCAGGTATTGATCCACAAACTCCTTTACCCGCAAGATGACCGTGAACTGTATGCTTGAATCACCAAAAGTATGATAACGGATAAACGGCTCAAATTCAGGAACGCCGCCGTTTACGGTTTTCATTATTTCCTTGGCCGTTTCGCAAGTAATCCTTTCAACCTTATTTAGGTCGCTGTTATAATGAACTCCCAGATTTATTAGAACTGCCATTTCTTTATCAGGCATATGATAATTCGTTATTATTGTTTTCGTAAGTTTATCATTCGGGATAAGTATGAGGTTATTCGCCAGCATTCTTACTTTTGTAGTCCGCCAGTTTATATCAGCCACGTATCCTTCTTCGCCTGTTTCGAGTTTAATGTAATCTCCGACCCTTACCTGATTGGAAACAATAATATAAAACCCTGCGAATAGATTGGATAAAGTATCCTGTAAAGCCAGAGCTATCGCTAACCCGCCCACGCCTAATGTTGCAAGGAAAGGGGTTATTGAAACACCCATGGTATGCAAAATTACTATAGCCCCGATGCTAAAAACGGCAATTTTTGTAAGGTTATGAGTAAGGCTTGCCATGCCGGAGGCTTTCTCAATACCTTTGGACGCTAACGATATCAGTTTCGTTAATATATTTGATAATACGAACGTTATAGATGTTATTGCGAGTATTACAATAGCTTTTCCTGCTATCGTAATAAGTTCATTATTCATTGGAGCATATTTAACTGAAAAATATAAGCTAAGCATTACACACCACAATAAAGAAGGCTTTTTAAGGGCAGCAATTACAATATCATCTATCTCAGTTTTAGTTGATTTTGCCCAACCAGACAGGTATTTGAAAAATATATTTCGCAGAGCCACACCCGTAATAAATACCCCTACGAATACCCCCGCGGCAAACAGTATCCCGTCTCCTTTTAAAATATTCATAATCATAAAATTCCCCTATTTTTTTAATCCCGTCAAATCGTTAATAATTGCACCTGCCCATTTGAAAACATTGTTCTCTTTTACAATATTGTGCATATTCTTCATACGTTTAACTTTTTCTTCTTTTGGCATCTCAACAGCAAACCTTATTGCATCGGCAAATTTATCTATTGAATACGGGTTAATCTGTATGGCATCTGCAAGCTCCCTTGCAGCTCCGGTAAAACAACTTAAAATCAAGCTTCCGTTATAGTCGGTTTTGGAGGCGATATATTCTTTAGCCACCAGGTTCATGCCGTCATGCAAAGAACTGACCAGGCAGAAATCTGCCATAGCATAATACGGCTTTATCTCATCGCTTGAAAAATGCTGCTTTAAATAGATTATCGGTTTCCAGCCGTTATCTGAATACTTCCAGTTTATCCTTTCTACCACCTCATCAATCTCGCCCATCAATTCATGATATTTCTTAATATGTGTCCGGGATGGCGCGGCAAGCTGAATATACACTATCTTTTTTCTATATTCCGGATACTTTTCAAGCAGTTTTTCTATTGCCAACATCCTTTCAACAAGCCCTTTTGTGTAATCAATCCTTTCAACACCTATGCCGATTATTTTATCTTCCAAATCGTATTCTTTTTTTATGTCGTTTACAGATTGAGCAGTTTCTTTCGAGCCTGCATATGTATTTGTATCAACACTTATAGGAAAAGCCCGTATCAATGTTTCCTTATTATTTCTTACAACGCTGAACTTCTCTGTATCAATCCTGCTTTCAAGAAGGCGGTTACAGGTATCTATAAAATTGTTGCAGTGGTATTGAACATGAAAACCTATCAAATCGCAGCCAAGCATCCCGTCAAGTATTTCTTCCTGGTACGGACATATTGAAAACACTTCAGGGTTAGGCCACGGTATATGCCAGAACATCGCAACTATAGCGTCCGGCCGTTTTTCCTTGATTAATTTGGGAAGCAGCGTAAAATGGTAGTCCTGAATAAATACAAAAGGTGTTTTTGAAGGCAGTTCCTCCAAAATGCTCTCGGCAAACTTCTCGTTGACCTTTTTATAAACCTCCCAATCCGTCTGCCTGAAAGTAGGCCTCGTATATGTTATATGGCAAAGAGGCCACAAACCTTCGTTTGAAAAACCAAGATAGTACCCGTTTTCTTCTTCCTTTGAAAGCCATATTCTTTTTAGTATATAATGAATATCCTGCGGAGGTACTCCCAGTTTATCTTTAGAATTCACAAACTTTCTATCAGCCTGGCCGCTGCCCTGAGCTATCCACATCCCGCCGCAGGCTTTTAGTATAGGATCGAGGGCCGTAACCACACCGCTTGCAGGCCTTATACATTTAGGCTGGTTTGTATCTTCATCTAAAACATGCATATATGGTTCCCTGTTTGAAACCACAAAAAACGAGTTTTCCCCGAGTTTTGCATGAACCAGGTTTTTAAGTTTTGTTTCATCCCAGAGTTCAGCCTTATTTAAATTTCGTAATGCTTCAGTTGAAAGGGATTTCCTTGCTACCCGCAGCCCCAAAGCTACTTGTTCCACTTCGCTTGCGAATTTCCCGAAATCATCAATATCTTTAATCTTAAACTGGTCATCAATATCGCCTTTCTGGAAAAGTTGGAACCATTCTGTAAGCCGCCTTAAAGGTAGCGTAAATATCTGTCTTTGCAGGATTAAAATGACTATCACAATAGCAATTATAAGCCCAAAAAGAGTTATACTGGTCCTTCGCCATAACTCTGTTAACGTATTATTAATATAGGAAGTATCATATATTACTTTTAATACACCTAAAACCTCATTATTATCGTTTCTAACCGGGAATATGTAACTGTACAAGGAATACTCTTTATGCTTTTCCGTTTCATCAGCCGGCTCACCTTTGATAATAGATATCTTTATCAGCCCTTTCTCATCTTTGCCAAGAAATTCAACTACCTTTTCAGTAACAGCTAATACTTTCATATCCCTACTGTAAAAAACGCAACCTTGCAGGCGTTCTCTTTTCTGGAATATATCCGCAAGGCGCTGAGCGGTCTTAACATCATTTTTTATAAAAATATCTCTTGCCGATAGTTCCATACTTTCAGCAACATTTTTAGCTTTCCGTTTCAGGTCGTCATAAAGCCTTTCTTCCTGAAAACGCACCTGCAAAAATCCAAAAACAGCGAATACGCCCGCAATTATCACAAGAATCGGCAATGTAAACAATAGAATTCTTTTCATTGAACCTCACAACGGGCCCGGCCGGCGGCCCGGCATATTCTCTAGATTTTAATGAACCTTGGCAGATAAACCCCTAAAAACCTGCTATATTATTTGTTGGTTTCTTCTTTCTTTGCGGTTGATATCTTTAATATGGAGTATATAGGGCATAAACCTACAAAACTTGTCATAAACAAAATAAAAGCAATTATCAATAAAATAACACCGAATATCCCGCTTATAAAACCTTTCAAATACAGCAATCCCAATGTTAAAGCAATGACGATCCTTAAAATAGAATCCAATGTACCGATGTTTTTCACCATTTCAATATCCTCCAAATAAAAAAGCCGCTACTGGATAAATTATCCAGATGGCGGCCCGACCATCTAATCCTCCAAATCGCTTAAAAGCAATCTGAACCCTTTAGAACAATATTTAGATGACTAAATTATAGCTTAATATATTACAAAATTCAATGTGAGTCCTCAATCTTTAATGGTAAAAGATAACTCCTTGGTTTGTGCCACTATTATGACAAAATTTGTCTGTTTCTTTATTCAGCTGCGCTTCATTCTTTCTTCTTATTGGCTTTTACAGCCCTCCAAACCGATATTTGAAGCCTTGTAAGTACTTTTATGGCCTTCCTGCTAGTCTGGATCATACTTTGTTACCCTTAGAACGAACATGGCTTACAAAAGATGTGATTATATCAAAAAGGGCGGTTGTAGGGATGTCCGTTATTTTACAAGTTTCTTTATTTACAATGTCTGTTATTTTTTTTACTGCTTTTGGCAAGATGTCCGTTATTTTATATGCTATTATAACTAAAAAGACCGTTATGTCTATATGTAAAGTATCTGGAAGGCATGAATTGTGTTGTTGTTAAGGTTTACAGATTTTTTACAGATGGGTTATCGACGATGGTGTCCGTTATATCGACGACTTGATTTTTGCTTATGAGTCGTCTGCTCTAACCAACTGAGTTAAAACAGTATTGAGTTATGAGTAGCTAGTTTTGAGTAACTTCTTATTCTCGCTGTACTCAATACTTTGTTGACAGTACATTTATTTATTCTAAATATTCCCTCAATTGTTTGCTTCTTGAAGGATGCCTTAATTTTCTGATAGCTTTTGCCTCAATCTGCCTGACCCTTTCCCTGGTAACCCCGAATATCTTTCCAACCTCTTCTAAAGTCCTCGGGTAACCGACCCCTATACCGTAACGCAGGCGGATTATATCCGCTTCTCTTGGAGTAAGCGTGCATAAAACTTTTTCTATCTCCATCTGCACCCTGTATTCATTGTTTTTCTGCACAGGGCTCGGGTTATTATGGTCTTCTATAAAATCTTCAAGTCTTGAGTCTTCCTCTTCGCCGATTGGAGTTGCAAGGGAGATCGGGTCCTGCATCATTTTTAAGACCTTCCTCATCCTGTCGCTTGACATCCGAAGCAGTTTGCAGTATTCTTCGATCGTAGGGTCTCTGCCGTATTCCTGCTGGTAACGTTTTTTGACTTTTGTAAGCTTGGATATCAGCTCTTTCATATGGACAGGGATACGTATTGTCCTCGACTGATCTGCTATAGCCCTGTTTATAGATTGCCTGATCCACCAAGTGGCATAAGTTGAGAATTTGAAACCGCGTTTCCACTCGAATTTTTCAACAGCCTTTGACAGGCCTAGGTTCCCTTCCTGAATGAGGTCTGAAAGCTCCAGGTTGCTCATTCCGACATGTTTTTTTGCTATCGATACTACGAGGCGGAAATTCGCCTGAATAAGTTTCATTTTATCGTCATGAATAACCTGTTCGAGTTCTCTTATCCTTTCATCCGTTGTCAGGAGGTCTTCCCGGCTGACAGAAAGCCCGTCTCCTACTCTTCTTCTTCTATGCAGTACGGCCTCTAGATTCTGTATCAAAGCTTCTATACCGGTGGGGGTATATCCCGTCTGCCGTTTAAATTCGTTGAAACTGACCCTTTTTGTTTTATATAAACGATAAAGCTGTAAAACCTTATTGTAGGGCATCTTAAGCTTTTTTTCATAACGTTTTAGCTCGTCTTCCAGTTCCCTGATCTTTGTTGCAGTAGTTTTTATCTTGTTGATCAACCTCTTTATTTTATCCTGGTTCAGATTAAGGCCAACTATTATATTGATGATCTCCGCGCTCATGGATTCAATAAAAACAGATAATTTGCTTTTTTCCTTGTCTGTGACCTTGCTTTTTTTAAGCTTCTCCTGGGCCTTTTCTATTTTTTTCTCATGTTTTGTTATCTGGTTTACGGCTTTTCTTATTTTTTGGCGCATCCTGCGAAGCTGTCCTGTAGATTTTCTTCCTCTCGGCATCAGTTCTTTGGGAGTCATTTCCTGTTGGCTTATCAACGTTTCCCAGTTCCGTATTTCTTTTAATATTATTGGGGATTCAAGCACCAGGTGTTTAAGCAATTTTTCATTTTCCCTTATACTGCGTGCCAGGTTTACCTCAGTAGTACGGTCAAGAAGCGAGACCTTGGCCATTTCGCTCAAATACATCCTTACAGGGTTTGTTATCTCATCCTCATCTTCTTCTTTTTGCAGTACTTCTATTACCTCGGCCGGTTTTTGTGTAAATTCTTTTCCTTTGTCGACTACCGCTATGCCCAGTTCATCGAGCGTCCCGAAAAATTCATCTATTTTCTCAGGGGACATAACTGTACCCGGTATATTTTTATTTATCTCATCATAAGTTATAAACCCGTGGCTTTTGCCGAGTTCTATTAGTTCTTTGAATACATCTGTTTTTTTGTTTTCCATACTACTTTACTGTCCCCTTTAATTGTCTGTTCAACTCATGGTAAAGACGCATTTTACTGTTATCAAGAGGCATATTACCGTCTAGCATCAGGACTATTTCTTTTTCCAATTGTTTCCTCTCGGTCTCAAGTTTTTTTTGTTTCCCGTCCTTTAGCAAATTTAAAAGCGTTTGTTCGGGTGAAATGTAATTCTTTTCCTCTAATATCAGTTCAGTGAACCAGCGGGCTTCTTCTTCATCGAGCCTGCTGATTATTTCAGAACTGTGCATATCTTGTAATAAAAAAGAACAAACTTGTTTATTGCGTTCAATCTGGAACACCTCTTCCGTTACCATCGAACGGCACTGTGAAAAATTCGCTATAATCTGAAGTATCTCCTCTTCCACGGAACGCATTAACGTCACAGGCTTTTTTAATATTTCAGGAGTATCTTTGTACCCCCCTTTTTGCTGCCTTTTGATTTCCTGCAACATTGCTTCTTCTGATATTTTTAATTTATCAGACACAAACTTGATCCAGGCATGTCTGACAACTTCATTTTTAACTTTTTTTATAAAAGGAATTAACTCTGCAGTAAATTTTGCTTTGTCATCAACCGAAGTAATATCTATTCTCTTCATGGCATTTTCAATTAAAAACTCTATTGCCGGTTTCTCTTGTTTTGCTATAAATTCCTGTAAACTTTCTTTTCCGTTTTTTAAAACATATTCATCAGGATCTAAGCCATCAGGTAACACACACACTTTTGCTGTCAGCTCAGTATTCAATATAACTTCTAAAGCACTTTTAGCTTTATCTAAAATAGGTTTAAGAACTCCAGGATTAGGTTCAGTATCTAGGGAAACATCTAAAGCTTTTTTAGCTGCTTTTTCTCCTGCAGCATCCGAATCAAACAACATGGTTATTTCTCCCACATATCTTAGGAGCATATAAGTTTGTTGGAGAGTCAGGGCAGTGCCGAGCGCCGCAACAGTGTTGGTGACACCATACTGGTGCGTCATTACCACATCCATATACCCTTCAAGAACGATAACTTTTTTATCCTGCCTGAGCTTTGGTATTGCGTTGAATAACCCATACAACTGGTTAGATTTGGAATAAACTATGGTTTCAGGAGTATTAAGGTACTTTGGCTGCTCATCCTTAAGAGTCCTTCCTCCAAAAGCGACTATACGCCCCTGAGCATCGTGGATAGGGAAAACAAGCCTTTCCGACATATACTCATATATCTTTCCGTTCTCGGTTTTAGTTACAATGCCTGCTTTAATGAGCTGTTCAAGTGTTATGCCTTTTTTTGTTGCGGCAGATAAAAGAAGTCCTCTCGGGGCATAACCAAGGCAGAATTTTTTTATTGACGTCTCATCTATACCTCGTTTCTTCAAATACCTGAGAGCGACAGAACCATCTTCTGAGTCAACCATGCACCTATGATAAAATTCGCCGGCATTTTCCAAAATATCGTATACTTTTTGTTTTTCCGATTTACTGATCAAATTTTCATCTGATTCTTCCCTTATTACAATCCCTGCCCTGTGCGCAAGTTTTTTTACCGCTTCAGGCCAGGCCAGGTTATCCATCTGCATTAAGAATTTAAACGCATCTCCTCCTGTATGGCAACCAAAACAGTGAAATATGCCTTTTTCAGAGCTTATCATAAAAGACGGGGTTTTTTCATGATGGAAAGGGCACAAAGCTCTCCAATTACGACCGGCTTTCTTTAAGTTCGGGACATATTCTCGTATCAACTCGACTATATCAGTTGATAACCTAATTTGGTCAATAATCTCATTAGGAATAGTCATAAAGGTTTTAGTAAGTTTTTAATTTTAAGAAGATGGGCGAATATCGAAACAAAATATTAACTATGTTTTATTCTCTTAAAACCAGAACATTCAATTACATTTAACTTGCCTAATTTTTTTTCTGCTGCATCCAATAGAAGGTTCACACCCAAGTTATCAGAAGCTATATGGCCTGCAATAATGACATTAATATGATACTTCTGTACATCCTTATAATGATCTTCGCTCATATGCATCCCTATGATAGTGCCGACACCTGATTGAGCAAGTTTTTCAAGGATCTCTTTTGCCCCTTCAGTCCCGCCTGTCATATCAACGAATATTTTACCGGTACTCCTTTCCTTGCTTCCGTTTAATATCGCAGGGCCAGCACCTATTTTTGAAGCATCGCTGTATTCCTTTATCCCCTTAAGGATCTTTACGGCATCTTCAAGGTATTTTGGTTTCTTTTTATCCATAAGGGTCTGAAGGTATGTAGTGACTTGGTTATCTGCCACAGTATGAGCCGACATAAAAGGCAACCCGAGAAGTTTAGCCGCATCTACGGCCCTTGTATGATTTACAGCCATGACCCTTCTCCCGACCTCTTTTAACCGGTTTTCCGTGCAATATTCCGCTATATTTATCGGCACCCCGAATTTATTTAGGATGTCAGCCTGCATACTCATTACCTGATAGAAAGTTGCATAAGCGTGCCCTTCGGGATGATGGGTCAGGACAAGGTCTATATGCCGGCCGTTTGCTTTAAGAGTATTGGCAAGAAGTATCTCAGAGCTTTCGATGTCTATTCCGACAAGCACAGAGCTTACATCTTCATTCCCGCTGCCGTTAAGGATGCGTGAATCTGCATAAGGATTGTTAAGGCTTTCTTTATCAAAATCTTCTTTTTCTTCGTCCCTAAGTTTCTCAAACTTTAATTTGTTTTCGTCTAACAATCCCTTTACCCGTATACTGCCGCGCGGGTCTTTCGCAATACCTTGTTGAATAAAAAATTCAAAAAGATTTTTCAGTTTCATCTATCCCTCTATCTAACTTAAATGCAAATTGAAAATTGCAGAATATAAAATTGTTGTATCCCGCCAAAGAGGACACTTTAATTTTAAATTTTTCATTTTGCATTTTGCATTTCCTTATCTATCTGCCTTCTTTGTAAACTCTCCTGCGCATTTTCCTCTTTGCTTCAGCTTTTTTTTCCTTGCGTACAACACTGGGAGGCTTATAGAACTCACGCTTTTTTATTTCCTGCATTATTCCGTTTCTTTCACATTCTCTTTTAAAACGGCGTATAGCTTCTTCTATGCTTTCGCCTTCACGTATTCTTATATTTACCATTTATAATAACACCACCTTTCTGTTTAATTAACGCAATTTAGCCCGGAGGCCACGACAACTTCCTTCCGCCTAACAAATGAAAATGGATATGATCTACAGCCTGGCCTGCATCTTTGCCGCAGTTAACTACAAGACGAAATCCGCTTTTATCGATATTTTCTTTCTTGGCTATATCTTTTGCCGCATTGGCCAACTTTCCCAAAAGCTCATTGTCGGCACAGGTAATATCATTTAATCCAGATATGTGCTTTTTAGGAACAATTAAAATATGAACAGGCGCTTTTGGATCAATATCCCAAAAAGCGAAAATCTGTTCATTTTCAAATACTATTTTACTTGGGACCTCTTTCTTAGCTATCCTGCAAAATAAGCAATCCATATACAAATATTCCAAAGCCTTATCAGTTAAGCTTTATTATTATATCAATTTTTGAGAAAAAGTCAAATACGTGCAGTAAGTTTTTGCATTTCTGTACTATTTGCTATACCCCAGGCTTCACCCCTGAGGTCAATTACTTTAACACCGAATATCTTGTTGTTTTCTTTAAAACCATTTGATTTATCAAAATACAACCTGATATAATTATCTGTCAGGACGCAATTATTGCCGGCCTCATCAACAGCCGGTCGGCACTTTCCTATGAATTTACGCCAAAATCGTTCCTGAAGACAGGCATCAAGCTTCTTTAGTTCAACCACCCTCTCTTTAATAGTAACCGGACTAAGTTGTTTTTCAAAACCGGCAGCCCTTGTACCCGGCCTTTTTGAATACCTGAAAACATGTAAACGGCTGAGTTCAAGTTTTTCTACAAATTCAAACGTATCTTTAAAATCTTTTTCGTTTTCTCCCGGGAACCCCGCTATCACATCCGTGCTGATACTGGCGTCAGGCAGGTATTTATAAATAGTCTCCGCCACCGATTCAAAATCCTTGGCTGAATACTGCCTTTTCATAAGTTTTAGTATATGTTCAGACCCTGACTGTAAAGGTATATGCAAATGCGGGCATATTATGGATTTGTTTGAACTCATGAACTCCAGAAGGCGGTTATCTATATGGTTTACTCCCAGGGAAGACAACCTTATACGAAATCTGCCGTTTACCCCGTAGACTATGCTTTTTAACAGGTTCACCAACCCGCCTTCATAAAGCCCAAGCCTGACACCGGTAAGGACTATTTCAGGATAGCCGCTGTCCACTAATTTTTTTATTTCAGACAAAACGTCATCCAGGGGTTTACTAAATATTTTCGATCGAATATAAGGTACGATGCAATAGGTGCAAAAAGCATTGCATCCGTCCTGTACTTTGACAAAAGCGCGGGAATGACCGTCAAATTTTGTGATTCCTATATTTGTATTTTTAAGGGTTTTATGCCCAAGGTACATCACTATATCCATACCCTGAGGCAATACCTCGATCCTATCCGAAATATCCCTTATCTCATTTTCGCAGCGGGCCGGATAACAGCCTGCAACAATAACCCTGGCGAGTTTATTGTCCTTTAAAACCTTTCTAATCAGCTGGCGGCATTGCCTGTCGGCTTCAGATGTTACTGTGCAGGAATTTATTAAGAAAAGGTCAGCCTCTATCATGCTTTTAGATAAAGCATAACCAACCTGTTGAAGGGCTTCCATGAACACCTGTGAGTCGTATTGATTGACCTTGCAGCCGAATGTATGTAAATACAGCTTTTTCATGATCTATTATTTAATCCTATCATTTATTTGGTCAAAAAAATAAATCCAGTAACAGACTGTAACCGCCGTAATTAACATTTCCCCAAAATTCATTTGTATCTATCACACTATACTTAAATTTCAATCCGATCTTTTTATTCATGAACCCTGTCAATAACTGATAAGACGTAAAATCACCTTTACTGGCAATCTGTGCACTACCTACGGTTATCGTTTTATTCGTCATTACTACACCCATCCCCGCCCCCAGAAAAAAACGGGTTTTCTCGAACATATATAAATAAGAAAGCCAGAAAGGCATTAACGAAATTTGTTCAGAGTAGCTGCTTATTTTTGAAACAGAGGCCGAAGTATCATAAACAAGCGTAGAACCGTTATAGGTGTTGTTGTAGCTTTCAATTTCAAACACAGGGCCATGGTGTTTTTCTAACCAGAGGCCTACATTTATACCGAGTAACAACCCGTTTTTATGGTATTTTGAAACAGCTGTATCCTTAAAATTATAAAAACCGAATTTCGGGCCGATCATTATTTCTATAGTATCTTGTCCTATCTTCTCATCCAGATCCAGCATTACATCCCGATGAATATCGGTTTCAGACCTGATGTCTTCGTAGGTCTTTATGTCCTTAATTTCTTTACGCGGGATCTTTTTTGTTTTGTCATTTATCCTGACACTGATCGAAGTGCTGTCCTGATCTACGATACTCCCGTTTATTATATCGCCGTTTTTAAGATATATTATCTCAGCGGCTGAATAACACTTGAATATTAACAGAAAGAATAAAATTATCGGGATAATGCGGTTAACCATCTATCAGAATATCCTTTTGCCCGTTACAGCAAAAACATCTTTGCCGATATGGTGGACAACACCAGCTTTTTCCAATACCAGCCCGTTTTTGTAAAACTCAGGCTTGACTTTGGAACAGACCGCCTTTGCAATAAAAACTCTTACACCGCTGTAAAGCAAACCATCTTTTACCCTGCATTCTATAAAACCTATGCATTCTTTAAGATGAGGCACGTCAACCTCCGTGCCTTTTTCTGTTTCAACTTTGAATTTTTTAAGCTTATCGGTTTTCCTTCCAGAAACATTACCTAACCTCTTCAGGGTTGGAAGTGCTTTTCCGCTTACCACGTTTACTACGAATGAACCTGATTTTGCAATTAATTCTTTTGTAAAATGTGTTTCCGCAACCGCTATAGCCAGAAGCTGAGGTTCGTCATTAACAGGCATAGTCCAGGCGATAGGCGCAGCATTGGTTTTGCCTTTATACTTTGATGTTACTATCACGCATGGCCCAAAGTTTATCAGCCTGTAAAACTCTTCGTTCGGGATTTTTTTAAACATTTACAACCTCCCATAAAAGCAGGATTAAGCAGTAAGAATTAAAGATTAAGTACAACAGAATCTATTGCTGTTGTGATTGCTTAGTACTTACCGCTTACAACTTACGGCTGTTGTTAAAAAGTATATCAAAAGTTATGCGGTTTGTAAAACAAGGCAAGGGCTTATAATTTAAATTCGTTGAATGCATTTAAGACAAGTATGCTGGCAAGAAGGCTTGCGGTTTCTATTCTTAAAATCCTTTGACCGAGCGTTACGGGGATGATACAGTTTTCTTTGGCAAGTTCTATTTCATCGAATGTAAAACCGCCCTCAGGACCTATGAAAATATTTGCCTCTAAGGGAGCTTTTGCATCAAACTTCATATTCTCCGTGGCACCTTCCCATGGTATTATATTAAGAGAATATTTCTCTATTTTTTTTGCCGCAGCATCAAAGGGAACAGGCGGGTGTATCTCAAGGACATCGGCTCTGCCGCACTGCTTGCTTGCGGCCAGGGACAGCCTTTGCCATCTTTTTAATTTCAAATCGGAGACATTTTTTACCACACATCTTTTGGTTATTATGGGGAATAAGCCGGTTACTCCTAACTCTGAAAGTTTTTCGACCAGCCAGTCAAGCCTCTCCCCTTTTGGGATTGCCTGATATACGGTTATTTTAATTTTGGATTTACAGGTTTGTTCTTTGGAAAGGATGACGCCGGATATTTCGCCCCTGGAAATGCTTTCAATTCTTACGTGGTATGAATTGCCGGCCCCGTCAAAAAGGTTTAGCTCATCATTTATCTTTACCCGCATAACATCTATCAGGTGGTGTGCTTCATCTCCATAAAGGACAAACCCTGTTTCTGAAATATTATCCGGTTTTATGTAATAGTGGGGCATATTAGCTGCTCATTTTCTTGTAATAAAAATCCAGCCTTTCTTTTAAAGCGCTTGTTATTTGCTCACAGCTGGGCTGGACCTCGACATTGAGTGTTTTTGTAAACTCTGCAAATTCATTAAACCTTCGAAAACGTTCTGGAAAAGTATTTTTCTTATCTTCTGACTCCCAAAACAGTTCATCAAAAGAATCACGCTCAATACTAAATTCATCAAGATGGTAAAAAACATACGATAAAGGGTTAAAATAACATAACCCTTCGCTCGGACAGATGTAATTCAAATAATCTTTCGTTTGATCCAGGAATACCAGGGTCTCATTAAAATCCTCGGCTGTTTCTGTAGGAAAGCCAAACATTATGTTAACACTTGTTTTTATGCCAGCTTCCTTTGCCTCTTTTATGATCCTAACTGCATCCTTTACCCTAAAGCCCTTTCTCATTTTATCGATTATCTTCTGAGAACCACTTTCTAATCCAAAAGTTAAATTAGAGCATCCGGCTTCATGCATTTTTTTGAGTAAACCACCGTTCATCTGATGCCTGAAAGTAGCAGCGCCGGACCAGGAAGGTTTTTTCATAGATTCATTATTTACGCTCTCTATTATTAAATCACAGAGTTTTTCCAATTCCCTCAAATTTCCGTTTATCAACGGCGCACAGAAATAAAATTCTGTTCTTTCAGGCAGTGATTCCATGTGGTATTTTAATTCCTCAAAGACCCTGTTCCCTGTCATCGTCCTGTATTTACCCCACATTCCGTTCACGGAACAGAAGGTGCACAAATTGACGCATCCTCGGCTCAAAGGCAGAGGCAAGGCAGTATAATCAGAAGGATTGAACCATGTATAATCCAAAAAAGGAAGTTTGTTTATTTCCTTAATTTGTTTCCTGAACCCGAAGTCAAATATCTGCCCGTCTTTTTTAAGCAAGGCGCCTGGGCAATTATCTATGACTTTATTATTTTCTAAATGCCTTAGCAATTCCGACAACGTTTCTTCCCCTTCGCCTATAACAACTGCGTCTACGTTCTCGTTTTTGATCAGTTTTTTTCCCCACCATTCAGGATGGCAGTGAGGCCCGCCGAAAACTATCGTTTTTTCCCTATTGAAACCCTTTATATACTGAGCGAATTTTAGGCTCATCAATGCCGTCGAAAAAAAAATGGAAAAACAAAAGACTTCTGGCTGGTCCTTCAAAATGAGATCAAGAGTAGAATCTATCAATTGTTTATTGCTGTTTATGAATTCCGCAGTTTTAATGTCGTCAATAAAGATTTCGCCCCATTCTTTTTTGGCCGTATCCGGAGCAGCATTATAAAGGTATTTATTCAGGTCGAAGACTTTTACAGTATGCCCTTCATCTTTAAGCTTGCCAGCCAATGAACAGAGGGCTATGGACGGAATATTTAACTCAGTAGCTGGGGTTATTATGAGGGTTACACGCATGTTTTTTTGTTGGAGCGAGCGGCTTGCCCTTCCGTAGCCTTGGCGAAGGAGGGCTATTAATTTCCGCCGAAGACTTTTTTAAATATGTTTGGATTGGCGGCTTCTTTTATACCGATGCTTCTTGCATATTCGCGTAAAGCATGTTTCTGCTGGTCAGTCAGGTTTTTCGGGACATCTACGGTCATTTTAACGAACAAGTCGCCTTTTCCTCTTTTGTTTAACCTGGGGAACCCTTCACCGTGTACCCTGAAAGTCGTGCCCGCCTGGGTACCTGCGGGAATCTTGAGTTTTATCTTGCCTTCAAGCGTACGCACATCGAACTCTCCTCCGAAAACAGCCTCAGGAAAAGTAATTTTTAATTCCGAAAATAAGTTGTCATGCTCCCTTACAAAATTAGGGTCTTTCTTAAGGTAGATAACTACATACAGGTCTCCGGGAACGCCGTTTTTTCCAGGAACATTTCCTGCTCCTGCTACCCTTAAAGAAGTACCTTCATCCACGCCGGGAGGGATTCGTACTGTTATTCTGTTCGATCCTTTTTTACTGCCTGTTCCACGGCAGGCCGGGCAGGGTGACGTAATTACTTTACCTTCACCATGGCATTGCGGGCAGGTTTGCGAAAACGAAAAGAATCCCTGATTATGCCTGACCTGTCCGCTTCCCTTACATTGAGGGCAGGTTTTAGCCGACGTCCCGGGCTTGGCGCCGGAACCGTCGCATTGAGAGCAGACCTCGCTCCTGGCAACCTCTATCGGCATTTCAATACCTTTTGCCGCATCAAGCAGGCTTAATTCAAGGTCATACCTTAGATCAGAACCTCGCCTTACACGCTGCCCGCTGGTTCTTCTTTGCCCTCCGCTAAAGATATCTCCTATAAAATCTCCGAAAATATCACCTACGGAAGAAAAATCGCCATACCCGCTGAAATCACCGTACCCTTCAGGTCCTGATCCCGGAGGAGGCGGAGCAGTACCAACCCCGGCATGGCCGAATTGATCGTACATCTGCCTTTTCTTCGGGTCATTCAATATTTCATATGCCTCGTTTATTTCTTTCAGCCTTGACTCGGAATCTTTATTATCGGGATTTTTATCAGGATGGTATTTAAGCGCAAGTTTCCTGTAAGCGCTTTTGAGCTCGTCAGGGCTTGCGCCTTTGCTTACACCAAGAATTTCATAGTAATCTTTTTTATCTGCCATGCCTAATTATGTGCTGCATACGGGTTTAAACCCGTATGCAGCACTATATCCTTTTTTATTTTTTCTCTTCATCAACCACTTCAGCATCCACAACATTACCCTGTTGAGGGCCTGTCGCACCAGCTTGTGGGCCTTGGTCATTTTGTTGCTGTCCTTGTTGTTCTGTACCTTTATCCCTTACCCCTGCCCCCTGTTGTTGTTTTGCCTGTGCTTCCTTATAGACAGCTTCTGCAAGTTTATGCGCAGCGCCCGTGAGGTTATCTTTGGCTTTCTTCATAGCATCGATACTGTCGCCTTTTATGGCATCTTTTGCTTCGTTTAAAGCTTGTTCTATCTTTAAACGCTCGTCCTGGGCTATCTTGTCTCCATGCTCTTTTAAACTTTTTTCAGTAGCATAGATAAGCGAATCCGTCTCATTTTTTACTTCTATCTCTTCTTTTCTTTTTTTGTCCTCATCCGAGAACTTCTCTGCTTCCTTTACGTATTTTTCAACTTCATCCTTGGAAAGCTTTGTTGAAGAAGTTATTCTTATAGATTGTTCCTTGCCTGTGCCCAGGTCTTTTGCATTTACGTGCAGGATCCCGTTGGCGTCAATATCGAACTTTACCTCTATCTGAGGCACACCCCTCGGAGCGGGCGGAATTCCTTCGAGATGAAACCGGCCGAGCGAAACGTTGTCTTTCGCCATGGGCCGCTCTCCCTGAAGCACATGTATCTCAACAGCAGGCTGGTTATCGGCTGCAGTTGAAAAAACCTGCGACTTTGCCGTAGGTATCTTAGAGTTCCTGTCGATTATCGCAGTCCTTACGCCGCCCAAGGTTTCCACTCCGAGAGTTAAAGGAGTAACGTCAAGAAGCAGTATGTCCTTTACTTCCCCGGTCAGAACCGCCGCCTGTATGGCAGCTCCGGTAGAAACACATTCCATAGGGTCTATCCCGTGCTCTACTTTCTTTCCTGCATGGTCTTCAACGAATTTCTGGACTATAGGCATGCGTGTCGGGCCGCCTACCAGAATGATCTTGCTTATCTGGTCATGCGAAAGTTTTGCATCCTTTAAAGCTGTATCGATCGATATATTGCAGCGGTCTACTATTGGTGCAACAAGTTTTTCAAGTGTCGCACGAGTAAGCTTCATGGTCAAATGTTTCGGGCCTGAAGCATCCGCTGTGATAAACGGCAGGTTAAGGTCGGTTTCAAGAACATTTGAAAGCTCGATCTTTGCCTTTTCTCCGGCTTCTTTTAAGCGCTGCATAGCCATCTTGTCTTTACGCAGGTCTATGCCGGTTTCCTTGCGGAACTCTTCGGCTAAATAATCTATTATAGAGTTGTCCATATCGGTACCGCCGAGCTTTGTATCACCGGAAGTCGACAAAACCTCAAACGTCCCTTCAGCCCCCATTTCCATGATTGTAACATCAAGGGTCCCGCCGCCCAGGTCGAATACGAGTATCTTCTGATTGTTCCCGGCTTTATCAATACCGTAGGACAATGCAGCCGCAGTGGGTTCATTGACAAGGCGAACCACTTCAAGCCCCGCTATGGCTCCCGCGTCTTTTGTAGCCTGCCTCTGGTGATCGTTAAAATATGCAGGAACAGTTATTACTGCCTTGGATATAGTTTCGCCCAAGTAAGCTTCTGCATCACGTTTTATCTTCTGCAGTACGAATGCCGATAACTGCTGGGGTGTATATTCCTTGCCGTGAATTTGGTATTTGTAATCTTCTCCCATTCTTCTTTTAAAAGCCGTTACTGTCCCTTCGTTGTTAGTAACAGCCTGCCTTCTTGCGGGCTCTCCTACAAGCAGCTGCCCGTCTTTTGTGAAAGCAACATACGAAGGAAAAGCCTTCCCTCCTAATGTCGTGCCTTCAGCCGAAGGTATCATCGTTGCCTTCCCGCCTTCCATAACTGCAGCAGCAGAATTTGAAGTTCCTAAATCTATTCCTATTATCTTAGCCATAAAATCCTCCTAAATGAGACATCAGACTTCAGACAGCAGACTAAAAACTTTATGTCTGTTGTATTTGGTCTCATATCTGTGGTCTGTGGTCTGCGGTCTGGTTTTTTGCTACTTTTACCCTTGCCGGCCTTATCATACGGCCGCCGAACATATAACCCTTCTGCATTACTCCCAGAATCTTTCCTTCCTCCTCTTCTTTGGTTTCCAGCTGTTCGATAGCTTCATGGAAGTTCGGGTCGAACTTCTGCCCCAAACTTTCAATCTCTTTTATGCCCTCGCTGGAAAGCATTTTTGAAAACTCTATTTTTATCAATTCAAGCCCCTTTTTAATGCTTTCAGGGCTTGCATTGCTGTTCATACTTTCATAAGCCTGTTCGATAACATCCAGCAGGTCAATCTGTTTTAACAATATTTCTTCCTTGCCCCACAGCCTGTGAGTCTGTTTCTCTTTTTCCATGCGGTTCCTGTAATTTTCAAATTCTGCCTTAAGCCTTAAGAGCTGGTCATAATAATCTTCTGCTTTCTTTTTGTTTTCTTCCACTGACTGCCTTAATATCTCTAGTTCAGACAGCTTTTCATCACGGCTCGTATCATAATCAGCTTCTATATTTTCATTATTGATATTTGGATCATCAAGTTTTGACAATTTATCCTCCCACCTTGGAAAGCAGTTTATTTACTATTTTTGACACTGCGCCTACAAGCGCCATCATTTTCTGGTATTCCATCCTTTTTGGGCCTATGATGCCGAGTATGCCGACTGGTTTATTGCCGTCTTTATATATTGAACTAACAACGCTAAGGTGCTGCAGGTCTTTACATTGCGTTTCAGAGCCTATCAGTACGCTTATATCTTTTTCAGTAAGTTTATCATTTAAGACCTGCATTAACCGGTCTTTGTCTTCGCTCAAACTTAGCATGCATTTCATAGATTCATAGTCATGGAACTCTGGAAGGCCGAGCACATTGCTTGTGCCTTCCAGGTACATATTCTCATCTGTATCTATGTCAAAGATATGCCTGCTCAAGTTTTTTGCTATTGCGATCACATCTTTTTCCTCTCTTTCAAATTCTTCCAGCAAGTTGAATATCTCTTGCTTGACATTTAATACGCTATGGTCTCTTAAGTTTTCATTTAATATGGTATTTAATCTTGACAGCTGTTCTTTCGGCACTCCGGCTTCTATTATCTTATGTTTTACAAGGCCTGTACTTGTAACTAGAATAACAAGCAGTTGTTTTTCCGAGACTTGCGCCAATTCAATATATTTCAGCGTACTGCTCTCTATTTTAGGAGCTATCACAAACCCTGAATAATTCGACAAAGATGAAAGTGCACGGGAAGTCTGAGACAAAAGGTCGCTCAGTTCCTTGATACGGCCGTGATACTCCTGCCTTGCCCTGTCTTCTTCATCTATTATGAGCTTCTGCAGCTCTATTAAAGAATCAACATAGGACCTGTACCCTCTATCTGTCGGTAATCTTCCAGCCGAAGTATGGGGATGGCTCAAATACCCTTCTTCTTCAAGTTCTGCCATAAGGTTTCTGATGGTAGCAGGAGACAGGCCAAAACTGTATTCTTCAGTAATAATATTTGAGCCGACAGGCTTTCCAGTCTTTATATAGTGATGGATAATAGCCTGAAGTATTTTCTTTTTCCTGTCACTTGATACTTCCGGGTCTAAATGCCTCATCTTTACCTCTAAATTAAAATTAGCACTCTTGTACCCTAAGTGCTAATATTATACCACCTATTTGATTTTTTGTCAAGCAGTTGAACTCCTCCGGCAGGAGCCTGTAGCTCCTTTTGGATAAGAGACATCCCGTCATCATTTATATTCATGCCTTGACAGAAGTCGGGGTCTTTATTGCGGCGGGATTAAAAATAGAAAAATATTAATAATTATTTCCCAAAAAGTATTCTTTTATCAAATATTTTATAAACAAGAGACCGGTCGGGATGGACTTAGATTTACTTTCTCCTCCGATTCTGTTCCCCTCTATTGTAGGGATCTCGCTTACTTTCAGGCCGAGCTTCATAGACCTGATAGACATCTGGTATTCGACCAAAAAACCCTGAGCATCCATCTTGATTTTTTCAAATGCAGATTTCTTAACCGCTCTATAGCCATTGATAGTATCCGTGATATATTTGCCCTTATTCCACAGCAGGTTTGCAATTAAGGTAAAACATCTATTGGCCCAGGCCCTTAAAGGAAAAAACTCTTCGTCTTCTTCATTTCGCGAGCCAGGCAGAAAGCGTGATGCAATTGCCATATCAGATCCATTTTCTATAAGGTCTAACAACTTTGGAATATCTTGAGGGTCTTCATTGCCGTCCGGACTATGGAAAACCACAGCCTCGCCAACCGCTTCTTTTATTCCTATCCTGAAGGCTTCTGCCCTGCCTTTTATCTCTTGGCCCACAACTTTTACTTTCCTATCTTTAAAGTATTCAACTGTCCCGTCCGTAGAGCCGCCGTCCACTACAAAATAGTCGTCAACAGACGAAAAAGGTATCTTATCGAACAGTGTCTTTACACCTGCAATCTCATTGTAAGTTAGAAGTACCAGGGTTTTTTTCAAAAAAACTCTCCTTAACTGTATAATCAAGGCTGTTTAGGGCTTTTATAACGGCATCTATCTCAATTTATTCTTCACATACTTTATCTTGCCTATATTATACCCGATTTCGGCTACCCAGGCGCGGATATCGTTATTAAAAGGCGCCAGCAGCAACCTCGGCAGGAGCGAACTTAAGAAAATAGATTTTATTGCCATGAACCTGTATAATTTATATTTTAAAATAATTTTAACTATAAATTCAGGCAATAGAGGTATATAACAGAGCAGGGACCTGAACTCTAAAAATGTTTTCTTTTTTTCTGCGCTTACACTACCGCCCATAAAATCACTTGAGCCCAGGCCCTCTTCTATTTTTGTTATTTCATCTTCAGTTGCAAGGCGCCTGGCTTTAAAAATATCTACCATCTCAGTACGCGGATAAAGGGTCAGCCAGAAATAAGTTACGACGTCAGGCCTTATCTTACTATAAAACCCGGCCGCTTCGGCCATTTCTTTTTCGCCTTCACCCGGGATACCGGCTATATGGTCAATGTTTACTTTTATGCCGGCTTTGTGGAAAAGTGCCATGGCAGATTCTATCTGAGCGTTCGTATCTGTCCTAAAAAGAACGGACTTGCGGGATTGCTCGTTAGCGCTCTGGATACCCATTGAAACATATATACATCCCGCTTCTTTAAGCTCATATACGACCTCAGCGCTGGATACGGAAGGGTGTGCAAAACACTTGAAGGGAATGTTTATCTCTTTTCTATATTCCTTGGCAAACTCTCTCAGCCATTTTATATCGTATATGAAGACCTCATCTCTTATAAAGACCAGCGGAAACTTATATTTTTGTTTTGCGCTCCTGAGTTCTTCAATGACATTTGCCACACCCCGCCTTCTTAAATACCTGCCGCGGTCTTTGTAGGTTTTATAAAGAAAATTATTGCAGCAGTAGGAACAGCGGTACGGGCATCCTCTTCCGGTCAGCAAATTATACTGCAGTTTAAATGCAGGAAGCTTGTCATAAAAAAGGTCTTTGTCAGGAAAAGGCAGGCGGTCAAGCTCCTGGTTTAAGTCCCTTACGGGATTTTTGTATATTTGCCCGTCTTTTTTAAACCAAAGATTTTTTATAGTCAGATTTCTTTTTTTCTTGTAGTCGTCAAGGGAATTGACAAGTTCAAGGAATGCCTCCTCGCCTTCCCCGACGCACACAATATCTACTTCAGGATTTTTTATCACGATATCCGGAACACTTGTCGGATGGATCCCGCCAAAGATCACCGGCAGGTCTTCTCTTTTTTCTTTTATGTCTTTAGCAAAATCAAGAGCCCACCTGTACTGGTCCGTTACGGCCGAGAACGCCACAAGGTCAGGCTCTGAATCAATAACCTCGGAAATAAGTATGTCCTTTAGGCGGCTTGTCCTGTCAGCAAATACCGAGTTTCCTATATTAGAAAAATCATCCTTAAAAAGCTGCGGGTCAAAGACAAGCGAAACTGAATGCCCGAAAGAGCGGAGGTATGAAGACAGGTATTCAACGCCCAAAGATTCAAATCCTGAATAGACAAAAGTTATATTAGACATTTATTTAGGGTAAGTTACTGATTACGGTGATTAATTATCTTAGGAGTATCGCTGTAATCGCAGTTATAAATCATTGTAATCACTGTTTCATATTTTTCGACAAATATATTTCCGCCAAATAATTGTGCGGTATCTGGCGGGTCCGGTCATCCTTATTATATGGCTGTAACTGATAAACAAAAACCCAATCGGCGTTAAATACCTCTTTCATATATTTATTCCAGAAAAGGTTAAACCTCTCCCATTCGTCGCCATTCCAGTAATAAAGGTTATAACCTTTTAAACGGTATACTTCCCGGACATTTATCAATATATTTGTAAAACCCTGCTCTTTAAGTTTATTGTAGACCTCATCTTCGTTCTTGCAAGTTTTAACCAGCTCTACTATAGGCACAAACTCGCTGACAGTATGAGTCAAAAACTTCCTCTTACAATATATCCCCCGCGTCTCTCCTATGAATAAGATATATGAATCTTCGGGCAAATTGTTATTTACCCAGTCTATCGCGGCATAGTTCGGCGACACATAAGAACCTATGCCTTTTCCTTTGGATAACTGTTCATTTTTTGAAACAAGCCCAAGAAAAGCGCCTAAGGGATTCTCCGAATATTTTTGAAGCATTGAGGTTAGTTGAACGTTGCCGAAGGTTAAAATAACCACTATCCATATCACTGTTTTTCTTAATAGATTTGACGGCAGGTACCAGATCCAATAAGCAAAAACTCCGCTTACCACGGTCAAAGCAGGCAAAAATAACCTTATATGAGCCTGCAGGTATTGCCAGATAAAATAGTAGATCAATGAATAGGCAATAAAAAAATCGACCTGCTTATTTTTTCTTTTAAATAAGAAGAAAAACGGTAATAGCAGCAGGTATATTGGCCCGCAATAAGGTTCAAGGATATTCTTTCCCATAGTATAAGTCCAGGGAAGCATCAAAATATTTTTTAGAGTGAACGGCCTTCTCGGTGGATCTTGAAGGTATCCCAGAGATCGCATCTTTATATCGCCCAGTTGTTGCCATAACATGGGAAACACCGGATTATTAACCCATATATAATTTCTTATAAGCAAGGGGGAAAGGACTACACTGGCAACTCCAACAAAAATCATAACTTCTTTAAAAACTTCTTTATAAGCGGCTTTATCCCTGTACAACCTGAAAAATATCAACAGGATGACAAGGGCTGTGCTCGCATACAAACTTATATATTTTGAACCCATTCCAAGGCCGCTAAAAACAGCTGAAATAATCAGCCACTTCTTTTCTTTATTCCCTCCGGAAGAAAACTCCGACTCGATATGGGATGTATCCGGTCCCTTCAAAGCCGCGTTATTTACGGAGCCGGCTACTGACGGAGCACTACCGCTGTTCATCCAGTTCAAAAAAGCAAAAAATGCCAAAACTTCAAAAAAACCTATGCCCATTTCGATCGCTGTTTTTGATGAAACAAGCAGGGCAAAAGGTGTAGTCCAGAAGATAACGCTTCCCAGCCAGGCCACGGAACGGTTAAAATACTTGTTTAGCATCACGAATACGATCACAAAGTTAAACAAGCCGAAAGAAAAATGGATTAGCTTGGCAGCCATCTCATCCCTTAAAAGCAATCCTATAGTATAAAGCACTTCTATATTGCAGGGATAAAAAGACATGTGAATTGACGGTATAACATGCATCCTGTGCGAATTTATCCAGGCCTGGGGAACACCCAGGTGGTATACCGCTGAATCGTAAAAAGTTTCCGGGCTTAAGGCTCCGGACAGGCCTAAAAAAAACGGGTATAGAAGAGATATTAATATTATCTTTTCATTAAACGTAAATTTTGATAAGAAATTGACAGGGACTTCGTTCCGGTTTTTGGATATTTTATTGATCCCGAGAATAAGCCCTATTATCAGAAAAACAACAACAGGTTGTGCATATAGAAAACCCGAAAGGCCGATCACGAATATAAAAGCTATGGTCACTGCTATCCCAAAACCTATCCGGAAAAGGTTCAATTCAAGTTTATATTCCTGTTTGTTCAGTAACAGGCTTCCCCACCCGAATGCCGAAAACCAAAAAACCGCGATAAAGACAAGGTTAACAAAATGGTTTATCCAGGTATCTATGACCTGGCTAGAAACTGCATTAGGAAATTCGTTCAGCGAAAAAACCTTCTCCATTATCGCAAACGGAGCAAAAGAATAATTCGCCCAATAATTTGAAAGGACAAAATAAACCCAGACAACGAAAGCCCCTATGATAACAAAAAGAGGCAGCCTCGGATCCAAATAAGGCGTCTCTTTTTTCTGTTCGATCCTCTGCATCTTAGCTTTTTTATTGCTCATCAAAATTTCCTATTATACTATTCACAGTTTAGTCATAAATACACCTATCCGTTTATGAGGTTCATAATCAGTTTTATCATTACATCTTTGTCCTTTGGATTGCTTTCTGCAATAAGCAAAGCTAAAGCAACCAAAGCATTACTTTCCCATCAGTGGCAGTATGTGCAAAATTTGCACATACTGAATCCTTGTTCAATTCTCTTGTTTGAAAAATATTTTGCAGATGTTTTGTTATAACACTGCGTTCTGCACCAAACAATTCGGCAATTTGCTTTTGCATAAGCCAAACCGTATCTTTTTGTAGGTTAACTTCAAGAGAAGTTTTCCCATCAGTTGTTTGATACATTACAATCTGCGAATTAGTTTCTAATGTTTCATCATGTTTTTTCATAATAACAAATCCCTATCTTGCGTCAAAATATAGCACTACTTCGTTAAGTCGAATATCATACGACACTCTTTCTTCTTCGGTGT
>JAJAPY010000021.1 GCA_020523885.1 Candidatus Liberimonas magnetica
CGCCTATAGCTATGGAAACACAGCTCAGGTTTGCAATACGTGAGGGCGGACACACAGTAGGCTCAGGTGTAGTAACGGAGATAGTAGAATAAAATAAGACCACAGACCGCAGACCACAGACCGCAGACTTGAAAGTCTGTAGTCGGCAGTCTGTAGTCGGAAGTCTACAGTCTGGAGTAAGAATGTCCACAGAAAAAATTTTAACAACGCAAAGGTTAAGGATCAAATTACGTGCGTATGACCACAAAATGCTAGATGACTCTCTGGCAAAAATCATTGAAACTGCTAGACGTACAGGTGCTAGTATTACAGGCCCTGTGTTGCTGCCGACGGATATCAGGAAGTACTGCGTTAACCGATCTGTTCACGCTGATAAAAAATCCAGGGAACAGTTCGAGATGCGGATCCATAAGAGGTTAGTGGATATTCTGGAACCGTCTCAGAAAACAGTCGAAGAGTTAATGAAACTTGATCTGCCGGCCGGCGTTGACATTGAAATAAAAATGTAAAAAATCAGACCACAGACTACAGACCGCAGACAAGAGATGTTTTGTCTGAAGTCTCTAGTCTGAAGTCTCTAGTCTGGAGTTAAGAATGTTAAAATCAATACTTGGAAATAAAATAGGGATGACACAAATATTCGATGAGACTGGCAATATGATTCCTGTAACCGTTATTAACGCAGGCCCGTGCACTGTAACCGGTATCAGGACCAATGAAAAAAACGGCTATACAGCTCTGCAGTTAGGGTTCGGGGATATAAAGGAAAAAGCGTTAAAAAATCCTGTTAAAGGGCAGTTTAAAAAACTTGAGATAACTCCAAAGAAATATTTGCGTGAATTCAGGGTTGATGACGTTTCTGCCTATAAGATCGGGCAGGAAATAAAGGCGGATCTTTTTAAAGCCGGTGATTATGTTGATATATCCGGGGTCAGCAAGGGTAAAGGTTTTGCCGGCGGGGTAAAAAGGTATCATTTTAAAGGCGGTGTGCAAACTCACGGACAATCTGACAGGCAGCGAGCTCCCGGTAGCATAGGTTCCCAAGGGCCGCAGCATGTCCTTAAAGGCATGAGAATGGCTGGGCATATGGGAAACGTGGTAATAACTACCCAGAAACTTAAAGTTGTAAAGGTTGATAATGAAAAAAACCTTATCCTTATAAATGGCGCTGTTCCTGGAGTAAACGGAAATATGGTTGTAGTTAATAAAACCGTTAAGAAAGTAAGCACAGCTATACCTGATGTTCAAAAGAAGCCGCAGGCAAAGAAAAAGGAAGTAAAGAAAGAAGCACCGAAAAAATAGTTATCAGCAATCAGGTGTCAGGCATCAGTTAAATGAATCAGTCTTTACTGAAACCTGATAGCTGAAGCCTGAAAGCTGAATTGAGGTAAATACAAATGGAAACAGCGGTATTTGATATTGAGGGAAAAGAAACTAAAAAAGTAGAACTGCCGAACATTTTTGAGACTAAAATGTCTTCGAACCTGCTTCACGAAGTTGTGAAAGGCTATTTGGCAAATCAAAGAGCAGGTACTCATTCTACAAAAACAAGGGGAGAGGTCAGCGGCGGTGGGACTAAACCCTGGCGTCAGAAAGGCACAGGCAGGGCCAGAAGCGGTTCTATACGTTCGCCGTTATGGAGAAAGGGCGGGATAATTTTCGGGCCCAAACCGCACAGCTATTATCAGAATTTATCTCAAAAGAAAAGAAGGCTGGCGCTTGGCATAGCTTTTGCAGAAAAGTTAAAAGGCAACAACCTGGTCGTACTAAACAGTATATCTGTAGCTGAGCCAAAAACGAAAAAGGTGTTTAAGATACTTGCAGACTTGAAATTAACAGGAAAAAAAATTCTGCTTGTAGTTGATAAAGTAGACCCGAAACTTAAAACAGCCGGCCGTAACATTGAAGACCTTGTCATAGAGGAGTACAGGAATTTAAATGCTTATCAAGTCCTTTGGGCTGATAAAATGGTAATAGTTGAATCAGCTCTTGAAAATATAAAAGAAAAGGTAGAGATAAAAGAAAAGGTATAGGTGTTAAAATGGATATAAGGCAAATAATTAAAAAACCATTAATAACTGAAAAAGCAACAAACCTGAAAGAAAATGAGAATAAATATCTTTTTATGGTTGACAAAGCAGCTACCAAAGGCCAGATCAGGGAAGCTATCGAAAAACTATTTAAAGTAGAAGTAGAGAATGTCCATACCCTGGTCGTTCCGGGAAAGCTAAGGCGCATGGGTGTTAATTCCGGCTACAGGGCTAACTGGAAAAAAGCTATTGTGAAAGTTAAAAAAGGCCAGAGCATAAAGATCGTTGAAGAAGTCTAAATAAAGACCACAGACATCAGACCACAGACATCAGACTAAATACCAAGCCTGAAGTCTATAGTCTGAAGTCTGAAGTCTATAGTCTGGAGTTAATAATGCCGATAAAAACCTTTAAACCTTATACGCCTGTACGCAGGTTCATTACAGTAGAAGATTTTTCGGATATTACTAAGTCCGAACCGGAAAAATCGTTGATTACCCCGATAAGAAAAACCGGCGGCCGGTGCAATACTGGAAGGCTTACTGTAAGGCACCACGGAGGCGGGCATAAGCAGTTTTATCGGATAATTGATTTTAAAAGGGAAAAATTAAATATCCCTGCAAAGGTTTTGTCAATAGAATATGACCCGAACAGGTCTTGCAGGATTTGCCTCGTAGAGTATGAAGATAAAGAGAAAAGATATATCTTACAGCCTCTTGGCCTTAAGGTAGGCGATACTATAATGTCCGGGCCTGAAGTAGAAATAAAGATAGGAAATGCACTGCCCATAGCGAATCTGCCTAGCGGTACTTTCATTCATAATGTTGAGCTTGAACCGGGCAGAGGCGGAAAACTTGTCCGTTCAGCAGGAGCAGCAGCGCAGATCATGGCAAAGGAAGGCGATTTTGCACAACTCAGAATGCCTTCCAGCGAGATGAGGATAGTTTCCATAAAATGTTATGCAACTATCGGGCAGGTCGGGAACCTTGACCATGAAAATGTTTCCCTGGGTTCTGCCGGAAGAAGCCGTCATCTGGGAATAAGGCCGACGGTCAGAGGTACTGCCATGAATGCAGTTGACCATCCTCACGGAGGGGGCCGCGGTAAATCCAAAGGGCATAATCATCCTTCAAGCCCGTGGGGCCAGCCTTCAAAAGGTTTTAGAACAAGAAGAAAAAAGAACTGGGATAAAATGAGAATAAGGCGCCGCAGTGTTGGTAAGACCGTGGCAGCACATTAGTTAATATACTTGCATAAAAATATTACAATAGTAGCGATAATCCCGCCAAGGCGGGACTTCACATATTGAAGTTTACATAAAGGAGTTCAGAATGAGCAGGTCAACAAAAAAGGGCCCATATGTTGATGAGAAACTTCTTAAAAAAATACAGAAACTGAATGAAACTGGAGAAAAAAAGGTGATAAAGACCTGGGCGAGAGCTTCGATGATAACTCCTGATTTTGTCGGGCATACCCTTGCGATACATAATGGAAAGAAGTTTTTGCCGATATATATGACAGAACAAATGGTAGGACACAGGCTTGGCGAGTTTTCGCCTACGAGAGTTTTTAGAGGCCATGGCGAAGCTCATACAAAAGAAGCATCAGCGTTGACATAATCTTAGCGTTCAGCGTGTAGCGTAGAGCGTATAGGAAAAAATAACAAAAGAGAGAAAAAATATGGAAGCTTTATCAAAATCAAAATTTCAAAGATATGCCCCAAGAAAAGTAAATCAGGTCCTTAGGTTGGTAAGAAATAAACCTGTTGAAAAAGCTCTTGAGATATTATCTTTTACACCCAAATCTTCAGCTGATCTGGTAATAAAAACATTAAAAAGCGCTATTGCAAACGCTGGCCGTGTAAAAAACATGGCAGGGCTTAAAGTAAAGAGCTGCTGGGTCGGCCAGGGGCCTGTTCTTAAAAGGCTTAGACCCGGGCCTATGGGGCGAGGAATGCAGTATAAAAGAAAAACCTGTAATTTAACGATAGTAGTAGGAGATTAAAAATACAGACCGCAGACCACAGACCACAGACAAAAGTCTGTAGTCTCTAGTCTGGAGTCTCTAGTCTGGAGTTAAAAATGGGTCAGAAAATACATCCTAAAAGCGTACGGTTGGGTTATATCAGAGATTGGGATTCGAAATGGTTCAATTTAAAAGAAATGCCGGAACTAATTGAAGAGGATCAGCATATCAGGCATTACCTGAAAGATAAATTGCGCCTTGCGGCAGTTTCCAGGGTCGGGATAGAGCGAGCCGGAAAATATTTAAGAATAAACATATACACTGCCCGGCCAGGCATAGTTATAGGAAAGGGCGGGCAGGGCATTGAAACATTGCAAAAAGAACTTGAAGAAATAAGCGAGAAAAAAACTTTTGTAAATGTGATGGAAATCAAGAATGCTGAAATAGATGCACAGTTGATTGCAGAAGGTGTGGCTTTACAGCTTGAAAAACAGGTGGCCTATAGAAGAGCAATGAAAAGGGCTATAGAACGCGCCATGGCTTCCGGAGCTCAGGGAATAAAGATAATGGTTGCTGGGAGGCTCGGAGGAGCTGAAATCGCAAGGACCGAATGGCTTAAAGAAGGGCGTCTTCCTCTTCAGACTTTCAGGGCAGACATTGACTATGGATTTTCTGAAGCATTTACCACTATGGGACAGATAGGGGTTAAGACCTGGGTCTTTAAAAAAGAATTTTTTAAAAAGACAGAAAAAGACCTGTTAGACGAAGCAAGGCCGGTGGTAAAAGATGAGATAGATAACGAAAAGAAAGAAGATGTACCCAAAGAGAAAGAAAAAGAACAACCACAAGATAAGATAGATCCGGGGATAAAATAATCTAGAGGAATTCAAAAATGTTAATGCCAAAAAGAGTTAAATACCGCAAAGCACAAAGAGGCAGGATGAAAGGCAAAGCCAAAGGCGGCACATCAGTTGATTTTGGTGAATACGGCTTAAGAGCGCTTGAACCGGCCTGGATCACAAGCCAGCAGATAGAGGCAACAAGAATGTCTCTTACAAAGTATCTTAAAAAGGGCGGGAAGATATGGTTCAGGATTTTTCCCGATAAACCTGTAACAAAAAAACCTGCAGAAACAAGGATGGGTAAAGGTAAAGGTTCTCCTGAATCATGGGTTTGCGTAGTTAAGCCCGGGAAAATAATGTTTGAACTTGAAGGGCTTCCAAAAGATGTCGCTAAAGAGGCACTGAGAAGAGCTTCACATAAATTGCCTATTAAAACAAGGTTCGAACAGAGAGAAGAAATATAAATATAGACAACAGACGTCAGACAACAGACCACAGATAAAAATTTAAAAGATTTTTAGCCTCTTGTCTGAAGTCGGAAGTCTGAAGTCGGAAGTCTGGAGTTAATATGAAAGGCAAAGTTTGGCAGGAAATAAAGAATTTATCTGATGTTGAGCTTGAAACAAAACTTCGCGAGACTGAAGAGGAATTGTTCCGTTTAAGGTTCCGTCATTCTTCTACACCTTTAAAAAACCCTTTATTATTGAGATATCTGAAAAGGACAATAGCAAAAATTAGAACTCTATTTAAGGAAAGGGAAACTGTAAAAGCTTCAAATTAATTTTGGGAGGATTTTTAGTGGAAAACAGTATTGAACGTAATGACCGTAAAACATTGACAGGCACTGTTATAAAAGACAAAATGAATAAAACGCGTGTTGTAGAGGTCTCTCGCACGTTTCGTCATTCCGAATATGCCAAAGTCTCCAGACGGGTTAAAAGTTTTTGCATGCATGACGAAAAAAATGAAACGCATATCGGAGATAAAGTTATAATGATGGAAACAAGGCCGTTGTCAAAAACAAAGAGATGGCGGCTATTGGAGATAGTAGGGAAAACGAAATAATACAGACCACAGACCGCAGACTGCAGACAAAAGTCTGAAGTCTCTAGTCTGAAGTCTTTAGTCTGGAGTTAATTATGATTCAAGAAAGAACGATACTTAATGTTGCGGATAACTCTGGTGCCAGGAAGATCAGGTGCTTCAGGATTTTAGGTGGCACAAGGCACAGGTATGCCACATTAGGCGATATCATCATAGCTTCTGTCCAGGATGCACTACCGAAAGCAGCCATAAAGAAAGGCGAAGTTGTAAGGTGTGTTATAGTAAGGTGCGTAAAAGAACGCAGAAGAGCTGACGGCACTTATATCAAGTTCGACGACAATGCTGCAGTTGTTATTACTGAAGAGGGGGAGCCAAAAGGTACTCGTATTTTCGGGCCTGTCGCAAGAGAATTACGCGAGAAAAATTATCTAAAAATAATTTCTTTGGCGCCTGAAGTCATATAAATGCAGACCACAGACCACAGACCACAGACCAAAGTCTGAAGTCTCTAGTCTGAAGTCTCTAGTCTGGAGAACAATAATGATACACGTAAAGAAAAAAGATAAAGTAAAAGTACTTTCTGGCAAAGATAAAGATAAATTGGGCGAAGTTTTAAAGGTCTTCCCAAAAGAGAATAAGGTTATTGTAGCAAAGATAAATTTTGTAAAACACCATACGAAACCTACACAAACGGCTCCGGGCGGTATCCATGAAAAAGAAGCGGCTATTTCTATTTCCAAAGTTATGCTTGTATGCCCGAAATGCAATCAGACAACAAGACAAAAAATAGATTTTCTCTCAGATGGCAAAAAAATAAGGATTTGCCGTCACTGCGGAGAAATGATAGTTTAAAATAAGTTTAGAGTTTAAAGGCTAGAGTTTAGAAGTAAAAAACAAAAAAATAAGAAGGATATCATGAAAAACTATGTTCCACGGTTAAAAGAAGCCTATAAAAACGTTGTTGTACCGGCGCTGATGAAGCAATTTAATTTTAAGAACATCCATCAGACTCCAAAACTTGTTAAAATAGTCGTTAATATCGGGCTGTCTGAAGCAAAAGAAAACGTTAAAGTCGTCGATAGCGCGGCAGGTGAGCTTAGTGCTATTACAGGGCAAAAGCCTAAGATATGCCGTGCAAAAAAATCCATATCAAATTTTAAACTAAGACAAGGGATGCCGATAGGCGTAAAAGTAACTTTGCAAAGTGACAGGATGTATGAGTTTTTCGACAGGTTAGTCAATGTCTCTATACCGCGTATCCGTGATTTTCATGGCTTAGAGCCGAATGCCTTTGATGGAGACGGGAATTATAATTTAGGGCTTAGTGAACAATATATTTTTCCTGAGATAAATGTCGAAAAATCCGATAAAACCCGCGGTATGAATATTACGATCGTAACCAGTACTTCAAAAGATAATGAGGCAAAAGAGTTTTTGGCTTTAATGGGAATGCCTTTTAAGAAAAGATAAAAACAAGGTAAAAGGTAAATGGGAGACGGTAAACGGTAAACCCTCAAACCTTTAAATCTGTATACCTTCTACCATTTACCGTCTACCAATTAGTTAAAGGAGTTATAATGGCAACAATTGCTTGGGTCGTAAAGATGAGAAAGACTTCAAAATATTCAACCCAGCATAGAAACCGCTGCCGTTTATGCGGAAGAGCACGCGGTTTTTACAGGGATTTCGGTCTTTGCAGGATTTGTTTCAGGAAACTCGCACATCAGGGGGAAATACCGGGTGTTACGAAGTCAAGCTGGTAAAAAAATCTGACTACAGACCACAGGCCATAGACTAAAGACCTAAAAGGGTTTAAAGTCTGCAGTCTGAAGTCTCTAGTCTAAAGTCTGAGGTTAAAACAATGGTCACAGATCCAATAGCTGATATGTTCACTAGAATACGGAATGCTAATGCGAAATTGCTTGAGAAGGTAGATATCCCGTCTTCAAAATTGAAAATAGAGGTCGCCAAGGTGCTAAAAGATGAGGGGTATATCGCTAACTATAAAAACATTGAAGACTATAAGCAGGGGATCTTAAGGATATATCTTAAATATACCGGAGAGGGAAATAGAGTATTGCAGGGATTAAAGAGGATTTCCACTCCCGGTCTAAGGGTTTACAGGCAGTCTGACAGCCTGCCAAAAGTTTCAGGCGGTATCGGCATCTCGATAATTTCTACTTCAAAAGGCTTGATGACAAACAAAAAGGCGCAGGCCAGCAAAGTCGGAGGGGAAGTTATAGGATACGTTTGGTAGAAAAAATATCAAAGTGCAAATTGCAAAATGTAAAATTAAGGTAAAGGCAATTTAAATAAAAACAATATTAATTTTACATTTTGAACTTTGAAATTTGCATTGCGAACGAAGTGAGGGTAATATGAGTCGTTTAGGAAAAAAACCGTTAACAATACCGGAAAAAGTAAAAGTAGAATTCAACAATAATTTATTAAAAATAAAAGGCCCGTTAGGAGAAATAACTCAAAATGTCCCTTCTTGTATCAAAACAAGAGTTGAAAACAATGAAGTCTTTTTTGAGTTACTGGAAACAACCAGGGAAAATGATATGCTGCATGGGTTAACCAGGGGGATGTTAAAAAATAATCTTATCGGTGTTGTCACTGGTTTTAAAAAAGACCTGGAAATGTCAGGCCTGGGTTATAAAGCCGCAGTTGAAGGAAAAAACCTTAATTTGCAGCTGGGTTTTTCGCATCCCATAAGCTTCCCGATCCCTCAAGGTATCACCATAGCCGTTGATAAAATGACGCATATGTCCATTTCAGGAATAAATAAAGACCTTGTTGGAGAAGTAGCTGCACATATAAGATCTTATAGGCCTCCTGAGCCTTATAAAGGCACCGGAATAAAGTATGTTGGAGAGCACATTATTCGTAAAGTCGGTAAAGCAGCAGCCACAGCTACCGGCGGTACGGGTGGAAAATAATAAATACAGACCACAGACATCAGACAACAGACCTATAGTCTGAAGTCGGTAGTCTGTAGTCTGAAGTCTGGAGTTAATAATGAGAGACCCTAAAGTACGGTTGCTTAAAAGAAAACAATCAATAAGAAAAAAGATCACCGGCACAAAAGAAAGGCCGAGGCTTTCTGTTTACCGCGGACACAAACATATATATGCACAGCTGATAGATGACACAAAAGGAAATACACTTCTTTTTGTATCGACCCTTTCACCTGAATTAAAAGACAAGATGAAGTCCTGTGATACAGTTGCAGCAGCCCAGGTGATAGGAGAAGCCTTAGCAAAAAAAGCTATTGAAAAAGGATATAAATCGGTTGTATTTGACAGAAGCGGTTATATTTATCATGGCAGAATAAAAGCCTTAGCCGATACCGCAAGAAAAAACGGGCTCGTATTTTAAAAGACAGCGCGGAGCGGATAGCGTAGAGCGGATAGTAAAGTCAAAACAAATTGTGATTTTGGTTTTTCTATACGCTAAACGCTATACGCTGAACGCTAGTTTTTAGGAGGATTCGTTGCAAGAAGAAATTCTTAAACCAGAAAATTTATCGGAAGTACCTGTCAGTACTGCTACTGCCGGAAGCGGCATAGCAAAGGAAACAGTTGTTGCTGTAAACAGGGTAGCTAAAGTCGTTAAAGGTGGAAAGAGGTTTTCTTTCAACGCACTCGTAGTTGTGGGAGACGGTTACGGCAAAGTAGGTTGTGCACTTGGGAAAGCCAAGGAAGTCCAGGGTGCGATCCAAAAAGCAACTTCCAGGGCCCATAAAAACATGATTAGCGTTACTCTTCTTGGGAACACTATCCCGCATGAAGTTACAGGCGAATCAGGTGCGGGCAGGGTTTTCCTCCGCCCGGCTGCCCCTGGTACCGGAGTTATTGCCGGAGGAGCTGTCAGGGCTGTTCTTGAAGCTGTAGGTATAAAAGATATTTTAACAAAGTCTTTACGTTCATCAAATCCGTTTAACGTAGTTTATGCAACTATAGAAGCTTTAAAAGGTTTGCGTACGAAAGAACAGGTAGCTAAAATCAGAAATAAAGAGGTCAGTGATTTATGATAGGCTTAAATAATCTAAAACCGGCACCCGGCTCCAAGCACAGGAAAAAAATTGTAGGAAGGGGAGAAGGATCCGGTCACGGCGGTCAGTCAGGCAGAGGAATGAAGGGGCAAAAAGGCAGGTCCGGCGACGGTGTTATGACAGGGTTTGAAGGCGGGCAGATGCCTTTAGTCAGAAGGATACCTAAAAGAGGTTTTACGAGCAGGTTCCGTAAAAATTTTGCAGTAATTAATATAGAGATTTTGGATAAGAATTTTAAACCCGATTCGGAAATAACTCCGGAAATAATGAGAAAAGTAAAAATAGTAAAAGAAAACTACCCTATAAAGGTTTTAGGGAACGGGGAGATAAAGCAAGCATTGAAAATTAAAGCAAATGCGTTTTCAAAATCGGCAATTGAAAAGATAAAAGCAAGCGGCGGCACTGCGGAAATTATACAAAAAAAATAGTCGTGAGTTTTGTGTTTTGAGTCTTGGGTCAAGACTCATAACTCATTACTCAGGACAAGGTGTGAACTATGCTAAAAAGTTTCGGTGACATTTTTAAAATTCCAGAACTTAAAAGAAGGGTTTTGTTTACTTTGGCGATCATTGCTTCTTACAGGTTAGGGGCAGCTATCCCTATTCCCGGAGTAAATGCAACTGCATTGAAGTCATTATTTGATGCCCACAGGAACTCTCTGCTTGGTTTTTTAGATATGTTTTCAGGTGGTGCGCTGAATAAACTGTCCATTTTTTCGATGGGTATAATGCCTTACATAAACGCCTCGATAATCATGAGTTTGCTCCAGGGTGCGCATATATTCCCTTACTTGGACCATCTTGCAAAAGAAGGCGAGCTTGGAAGAAAAAAAATAATCCAGATAACCCGGTATTTGACTTTGTTTTTAGGTGCGGTACAGTCTTTCGGGCTTGCAATGGCCATAAGCAAAATGCCGACACCTGCAGGTATAGCCATAGTCAATGACCCTACAACCGCCTGGATGGCATTAACCGTATTGACTCTTGTTACAGGGACGGTTTTTATCATGTGGCTGGGAGAACAGGTAACTGAACAAGGTGTAGGTAACGGCATATCTTTAATCATATTTGCAGGTATAGTGGACAGGCTTCCCTCAGCTGTGAAGGATATTATACGTTTGTTGAAACTGGACGAACTATCTCTTCTTACTGTCCTATTGCTTTTAGCGATAACAGTTACGGTCACTGCACTTGTTGTCTGGGTTGAAACGGCTCAAAGGAAAATCCCGGTACAATATGCAAAACGCGTTGTTGGAAGGAAAATGTATGGCGGGGCTAATACATTTTTGCCTTTAAAAGTTGACCAGTCTGGTGTTATAGCCGTTATTTTTGCCATATCCCTTTTATCCGCTCCGTTGACCGTAGCGCAATTCTTTCCTGACTCAGCCTGGGCAAAGCTTATCAGTGATTGGTTCAGGAGTGGTTCGATTATTTATCAGCTGATCTATGCGAGTTTAATTATATTTTTCTGTTATTTTTATAATTCGGTGGCATTTAATCCGAAGGAGCTTGCTGAAAACATGAAAAAATGGGGTGGTTTTATTCCGGGCATACGTCCCGGGGAGTCAACCGCCAATTATATTCAAAAAGTCCTTGAACGGATAACCCTGGGCGGGGCTTTATTTGTCGCATCTATAGCTGTTCTCCCGGATTATCTGAGGAGTATTTTCAATGCGCCATTTTTCTTCGGCGGCACGGCCCTTTTGATAGTTGTAGGCGTTGCCTTGGATACTGTCGGGCAAATCGAGTCTCATCTTATAATGAGGCACTACGAAGGTTTCATGAAAGATGGCCGTATTAAAGGCCGATGGTTTAACATTAAATAAGACTACAGACATCAGACAACAGACGTCAGACTAAAATCTAAGGTCTGAGTCTTCAGTCTGTAGTCTGCAGTCTGGAGTCTAAGATATGAACTTGATTTTATTAGGTCCTCCTGGTGCGGGAAAAGGCACGCAGGCACAGAGGATATCTTTAAAATATAAATTACCGCACATATCAACAGGCGATATTTTTAGAGAAACATCAAAGAGCGGTTCGGATCTTGGGAAAAAGCTGCAGAGTTATATGTCTTCCGGGCTGCTTGTACCAGATAACCTGGTAATAGAAATCGTTAAAGAAAGATTAAATAAAGCTGATTGTAAAAATGGTTTCCTTTTGGACGGTTTTCCAAGAACTGTGCCCCAGGCACAGGAGCTTAACAAGGTAATAGAAGCAAAAGGACAAAAGATAGACAAAGTCATCTCCATCTCCTTGACTGATGAAGAGATAATAAAGCGTATATCTGGAAGAAGGCTTTGTTCCTGCGGAGCGGATTATAACATCTATTCGCAACCGCCAAAAGTAAAAGATATATGCGATAAATGCAATGGAAAACTTATACAGCGTGCAGATGATGATCCCGAAACCGTAAAAAAGCGTTTGGAAGTCTATAATAAACAAACAAGCCCTTTGATAGATTATTATACTAAGCTCGGCATCTTGGCAAAGATCGATGGCAGTAAATCTATAGACGAAGTCTTTAAAGATACTACTGCGGTTCTTAGTATATTCGACATGAAGGTATGAATTCATAATGATGCCGTAGGCCGCGTTATTTAAGGAGCCTCTGGCTCCTGACGTTAGGAGCTCCACTGGATAACAATTTAAATTACGTAGCATCTAACACCCAGCCGATCGAACTGAAAACAAATTCTGAGATTGAAATAATGCGGCAGGCGGGCCAGGCAGTTGCGGAGGTATTAAGAAAGCTTGTTGAATCTGCAAAGCCAGGCACACCGACAAAGTATTTGGATGATGCAGCAAGGCAGGGGATAAGTTCTTTTAAAATGGAGCCGGCGTTTTTGGGGTACAGGGGATATCCGGCTGCGGCGTGCATATCTATCAATAATGAATTGGTCCACGGTATTCCAAACCCTAAAAAGATAATCAAAGAAGGGGATTTGGTCAGCATAGATCTGGGCGTATCATACAAAGGTTACTTCGGCGATATGGCTGTGACGTTCGGGGTAGGAAAGATTTCTCCGGAAGCAAAAAAACTTTTAGATATAACCAGGGAATCCTTGGATATCGCCATAGAGAAAGTCAATCCCGGAAATAGATTAGGCGATATATCCTGGGCAGTTCAAAGTTTTGCTGAAAAAGCGGGTTTTTCTGTAGTAAGAGATTATGTCGGCCACGGGATAGGCAGGAAACTTCATGAAGAACCTCAGATACCTAATTTTGGCAACCCAGGTACGGGTGTAAGGTTAGTTGAGGGCATGGTTTTATGCCTGGAACCGATGATAAATGAGGGTAGCTGGCAGGTCAAGACTCTAAAAGATAACTGGACTGTAGTAACTGTTGACGGTAAACTTTGTGCCCATTTCGAACATATGGTAGCTGTAACAAAGAATGGGTGCGAAGTGTTGACAAAAATATAGAACAATATGTCATGGGTAATGAGTTTTGGGTCTTGGGTTTACGACTCATTACTCATAACTCTAGACTCAAGACAAGGTGAGTGTTTAATATGGCAAAAGAAGAGAAAATAATGGTGGAAGGCAAGATCCTTGAGGCACTGCCTAATGCAATGTTCAGGGTAGAGATCGAAGGCGGGCATAAGGTTTTAGCGCATATATGCGGCAAAATGAGGATGAACTACATAAAAATCTTACCCGGAGATAAAGTAAAAGTAGAGTTGTCTCCCTATGACCTGACAAGAGGGAGAATAACGTTTAGGGAAAAATAATAACATTGTCATGCGTCGTGAGTTTTGGGTTTTGAGTCTTTTAACCCATAACACATGACCCACGACTCAATACGGAGACCCCATGAAAGTCCGTGCATCGGTAAAACCAATATGTAAAAAATGTAAAGTAGTAAAACGTGAAGGTGTTACCCGCGTTATATGCAGTGATCCACGCCATAAACAAAGACAAGGATAATATTACAGTGACCAATTAACAGTAATCAGTTACCATAAAATCATGGTTCTGGTCACTGGTTACTGGTCACTGGTAACTGGAGGAAGTATGGCTCGTGTTGCCGGAGTAGATTTACTTAAAGCAAAAAGAGTGGATATAGCTTTAACTTATATTTATGGGATAGGCCGTTTTCTTTCAAATAAGATCCTGGCTGAAGTTCAGATCGATCCCGCAAAAAGAGTTAAGGATCTTACAGAGGAAGAAGTAAACAAGCTTAACACTGTCATATCAAAAAATTTTAAAGTCGAAGGAGACTTAAGAAGGGAAGTTGCGGAAAATATTAAAAGATATATTGGCATAGGATCATATCGCGGATACCGCCATAGGAGGAACCTGCCTGTGCGGGGCCAGCGTACAAAAACAAATGCCCGTACAAAAAGAGGAAAGCGTAAAACAGTGGGCGCTTCAAAGGCCGTAAAGCCGGCAGCAGTAGCGGCTCCGGAAGCAAGCAAGTAAAGAATCAGACGTGAGACCACAGACCTCAGACCTCAGACAGCAGACAAAATTAGTAGTTTAGTCTATAGTCGGAAGTCTGAAGTCAGTAGTCTAAAATTTGGAGGTTTTATTTAATGGCGACAACACCACCACCAGAAAAAAAAGCAGCACCTGTACGAAAGAAAAAGATCCGTTTTACCGGGACCTTGGCTAAAGCTTATGTTCAGTCTTCTTTTAATAATACAATTATTACTATAACAGATGAAAGAGGAAATACCTTAGCCTGGGCTTCTGCCGGAGGAAGCGGGTTTAAAGGAACAAAGAAAGGAACCCCGTTTGCTGCTCAAATGACAGCAGCAAATGTTGCAAAGAAAGCTTTAGATGTAGGGGTTAAACAGGTTACTGTATTGGTAAACGGGCCGGGCCCTGGAAGAGAAACTGCTATACGAGGCCTTCAGGGAGCCGGGTTGTCTATTACTTCTATCAGAGATATAACTCCGGTACCGCATGACGGCTGCAGGCCGCCTAAACCCAGAAGAGTATAAAATCAGACATGAGACCACAGACATCAGGCAGCAGACAAGAAAATTAATGGTTTTAGTCTGTAGTCTGAGGTCTGAAGTCAGTAGTCTATATGGAGGTTAGTAATAAATGGCACGTTATTTAGGTTCAACTTGCAAGCTTTGCCGAAGGGAAAGAGAAAAGCTATTCCTAAAAGGGCTAAAGTGCAGCACAAAATGTATTATGGATGCAAAGAGAGGGAAAAACCCGCCGGGGAAACAGGCTAATGCGCGCATGAAAAAACCCTCGGAGTATTCCAAAAGATTAAGGGAAAAACAAAAGGCAAGAAGTATTTATGGCTTGACTGAACAGCAGTTCCATCATTATTTTACGCGTGCGGAAAAGTTGAAGGGTTTGACCGGGGAAAACCTTCTGCAGCTGCTCGAAATGAGGCTCGACAACGTTGTTTACCGCTTAGGAATAGCCCCTTCAAGGAATATGGCACGCCAGGTCGTTAACCACGGCAATGTATTGGTAAACGGCAAAACAGTTGATTTGCCGGGTTATCCTATGAAAATAAAAGATACGATAACTATCAAGGATAAGATCAAAAATAATATTTTTATACTTAAATCCCTTGAAAAAACAGATACTTCGCCGTCCTGGCTGAAATTAGATAAGCAAACCATAACGGGTTCTATACTCACTTTACCTGGGAAAGATCAGATGTCGCATCCCATTGACAGTCAGTTGATAGTAGAATTGTACTCAAAATAAAAAACAGCTGCTTACAGTGATTTTTTACTATGATTACACAGATTAAAACCAAAAACAAATAGAGTTATCACTGTAATCTTTATAGGTTATCACCGGAATCAAAGTTAGCGAAGCTAACTACATATAATTCCGATACTTTTTGGAGGTCTAACGGAATGAAGACAATTGATTTAGAGAAACTGCGCAGGCTTGAATTAGACGAAAAGACAGCAACTCCCACGTACGGGCGCTTTATTGCCGAACCATTTGAGAGGGGATACGGGCATACAATAGGCAATGCTTTAAGAAGGATACTTTTCTCGAGCCTTGAAGGTTCTGCCATTTCATCGATACGCATAAAAGGTGCTTTGCATGAATTTGCAGTGCTTAAAAATGTGAAAGAAGATGTTGCAAATATCATACTTAACTTAAAGAGAATCAGGCTTAAGATGTATACTAAAGGCCCTGAAACCCTTTTCTTGAAAGTAAAGAAACACGGCCTGGTCACAGCCAAGGATATAGAACCTAATGCAAATATCGAAATATTGACTATCGACCAACCCATAGCTACCCTGGACCACGGAGCAGAACTTGAGATCGAGATGGAAGTGACCCGCGGTAAAGGTTATGTGGTCGAATCCGAAAATGCCCAGGGTAAATATACAACAAATACCATAGTCCTTGATGCCTTGTATTCACCTATAATAAAGGTTAACTATGAGGTTGAAAATACAAGAGTAGAACAAATAACCGATTATGATAAATTGATACTCGAAATATGGACCGACGGGTCAGTTTCTCCTTCGGACGCCCTTGCTTACTCTGCAAAAGTGCTCAAGAACACCCTAAGTATTTTTACAGGGCCCGAGCCTGTAGTTGAAACAGTCACGCAGCAGGAAGTCCAGGACGAAAAATTAAATGAGTTGTTAAAACAACCCATCAGTATTATGGACCTGTCTGTCAGGTCCTATAACTCAGTTACCGGTGCGGGGTTAAAAACGATAGGAGACCTGGTCATAAAGCAGGAAGAGGAAATACTTTCATTTAAAAATTGCGGGAAACGTTCAATAACCGAGATAAAAGAAAAGCTGCAAGAGTTAGGTTTATCTCTCGGGATGAAAGGAATCGAAAATGATTAAGAATTATCATAGGCGGAAATTATCCGTAACAAGTGCCCATAGAAGGTCTATGCTCAGGAACATGGCGACATCTCTTTTTTTGCATGAGAAGATCAAAACTACTTATGCCAGGGCAAAAGAGCTTCAGAGTTATTCCGAAAGGCTTATAACCGGAGCAAAGCCTTTAACCCTCGATGCAAAGAGGAAGATCTTTGCAGAGATAAAGGATAAGGAAGTCCAGAAAAAGATATTTGAAGTCCTTGTCCCCAGGTTTAAAGAGCGCAGTGGCGGGTATACCCAGATGTATAAACTGGGGAACCGGGTCGGAGATAACGCAGAAATCGTATTGATAAGGCTTTTGAGTTAGTGACTTAGGATTAAAGATATGTTTGATTATTTATTCAGGCTTTTTTCAAATGATATGGGGATCGATCTTGGCACAGCGTCGGTCCTTGTTTATGTAAAAGGACAGGGGATAGTGCTTAGAGAACCTTCCGTAGTAGCTATAGAAAGAGATACAAAAAAGATCCTGGCTATCGGCATTGAAGCAAAAAGAATGCTTGGTAAAACACCTGCGAATATCATAGCCGTCAGGCCGCTCAGGAACGGAGTAATAGCGGATTTTGAAGTCACAGAACAAATGATAAGGTATTTCATCAAAAAAGTGCATAACAGAAGAAGCCTTCTTCATCCCCGGGTAGTCATCGGTATCCCAAGCGGGATAACGGAAGTAGAAAGAAGAGCCGTAAGAGAGTCTTCCGAGCAGGCCGGGGCACGGGAAGTGTATCTGATAGAAGAGCCCATGGCTGCTGCTATAGGCGCGAACATACCAATACAGGAACCCGAAGGCAACATGATAGTTGATATCGGCGGAGGCACCACAGAGGTAGCGGTCATATCTTTAGGCGGCATGGTGGTATCAAAATCGATCGACGTGGCCGGTGATGAGATGGATGAAGCGATAGTCCAATATTTTAGAAGAAAATATAATTTATTAATCGGCGAAAATACAGCCGAAGAAGTGAAGATCCGGATAGGTTCAGTTTTTCCTTTAGCAGAAGAAAAAAGCATGGAAGTTAAAGGAAGGGATCAGGTTACGGGGCTTCCTAAAACGATAACTATAACTTCCGAAGAAGTCCGCTCGGCGTTATCAGAACCGATAAAGTCCATTGTCGAAGTCATCAAAGGGACACTGGAAGAAACACCTGCCGAACTCTCAGCAGATCTGGTTGACAGGGGCATAGTTTTAGCAGGAGGAGGTTCGTTGCTGCGCGGGATATCAGACCTGCTTAGCCAGGAAACAGAGCTTCCTGTAAATATAGCAGAGGATCCTCTTACGTGCGTAGTAAGGGGTACGGGAAAATATCTTGAAGAATTGGATAACATCCGTTCCGCAAAAAAAGGAATCCTGTAAGTCCAATGAAAAATGCAAATTGCAAAATGCAAAATTGTAGTATCCCGCCAAGGCGGGGATTAATTTAAATAAGTCCGCTAAAGCGGACACCTTAATTTTTAACTTTTCATTTTTAATTTTGCATTAAGTTAAGGGTTCGAGCCCCTTTAAACCATGGAAGAAGATTTATATTCTCACCGCAAATCAAATCTTATATTTCTTTTCTTATTAATTACAAGCGTCTTTTTTATGACAACCCGCCTTAATGATTACGTAATAGGCTTTAAGAACTTTCTTTTTTACCTGATCTCACCTACCCCTATCGCTTCATCAAAAGTGATCAATTCCAGCCAAAGATTTTCCAAAAACATAAAAGAATTGGTCAAGGCTCACCAGGAAAACATAAACTTAAAGAAAAAATTAGAAAAATATGCCAGGCTTGAAAATGAATATGTACATTTTAAAGAAGAAAATACAAGGCTGCGCAATATTTTTGAGTTCTTGCCCATTCTGTCAAAAAAAGCAGTCGTAGCAACGGTCGTAAGCCGCGAGCCGAACAGTTGGTTTCAGTGGGTAATAATCGGGAAAGGGAAAAACGACGGGTTAGTAATAGATGCTCCGGTCCTGGCCTGGGAAAAGAATAATTCTTATGTATTAGGAAGGGTAGGCGAGGTATTTAAAAATTATTCAAAGGTAATACTTGTTACTAATGCCTTTTCTGCTTTGCCGGCCATGACGGGCATCAGCGGGCACGAAGGTCTCATCGAAGGGCAAAACAACAGCCTGGTAAAACTTAATTATCTAATGAAAGAAAATGATATTAAGGTCGGGGATAAGGTAGTCACAAGCCCGTTAAGCTCAGTATTTCCCCCGAATATTTTAATCGGGAGGATGGCAGAGATAGCTCCGTCGGATGATGAGCGTTTTAAGTCTGTGTTCGTTGAGCCCGGAGCGGACATAAATAATCTAAAAGAAGTCATTGTTTTGATCCCGGAATAAAAAATGATAAAGCCGGTGTTTTATATTTTATCTTTCTTAATAGGGCTTATTTTACAGTTCAGTTTCAGCCAGTATATTTCCATAAACGGGCTGGCTCCGAACTTTATTTTGATATTTATAGTATTCTTAAGCCTCATGCGCGGCTCGATTACAGGCCAGGCGTACGGTTTTTTATGGGGGTTGTCCTGGGATGTTTTTTCAGTAAGGCTTTTTGGGTGCCATGCTTTTATTTTCACCTGCCTCGGGTATTTCCTTGGGCTTCTAAGCAAGAAGTGGGATGAAAATAAACTTAGTACTCAGGTGTTCCTTACTCTTGTTTGTTCAATATTCTATTGGCTAGCCCTTATTTTATTGTATCAGTTTTTTGGGGACGGGAAATTGCAGGTCAATTATATAATGATTTTACAGCCTCTTATTAATATGCTTTTAGCTCCTCCTGTTTTCAGGGTATGTTCGCTGTTGGTGGATTATTTTGACATAGATGAAAAAAGATATTAATTTAAAGGAAAATTCAAAATGCAAAATGAAAAATGCAAAATTAAAGTATCGCCTTTGGCGACTTATTTAAATTGATCCTGCCGTGTCCGACGATTCTGTCGGACTCCGTATCGAAGCATCGGAGGCGGGATACAACAATTTTGCACTTTGCACTTTTCATTTTGCATTAAAATTAGGCCCCTATGGTATGGCAACAGGAACATAAGCTTGCATATGAAAACTTTTTAGAAAAACACAATTTTGTACTTTATTGTTTGTTGGTTTTATTTATTACTATGTCAGTCCGCCTTTTATACCTTCAGGTAGTAAGGGGCAACTATTATAAAGATATATCTGAACAACAACATATTCAGATAATCCTTGAAAGAGCTCCCAGGGGCATTATTTACGACCGGTTCGGAAACAAATTGGTAGAAAATAAGACTGCGTTCGTTGCCCTTTTCTATCCCTTTGCCCAGTACACAACACCGCCAAAAGAACTGCTTATTAAACTAAACAAAATATTCCCGGTAAAAAACTTAACTACTCGTCTTATCCAGAGCTGGAGCAGGGGCAAGGTAGTAAGGCTGGCAGAAGACTTGAGCCTCGAAGAGATGTTTCGTATACAGGAGCAGAGGCTTTTGCTTCCTGGAATATCTGTAATAAGAGAATCTAAACGCGAGTACACCGACCTAATGGCTAATTCTCATCTTGTAGGGTATTTAAGCGAAATTACCGCAAAAGAACTTGAAAACGTAAAACCCGATACATATAAAATGGGAGATTATATCGGCCGCTCAGGCATTGAAAAGGTCTGGGACGGTACTTTACGCGGCCAAGATGGCGGATGGCAGATAGAAGTAGATGCTTATGGGCACCAAACCCGGCTGATAAGGCATATCCCTTCTTCCGTAGGCGGAAGCATTTATACTACCATAGATGCAAACCTGCAGAAGGCAGCTTATGAAGGTTTAGAAGCTACTCTTAAACTAAAAAAAGCAAGAGGGGCAGTTATCGGCATAGACCCGAGATCAGGTGCGGTAAGGATACTAGTATCCAGCCCTGGTTTTGATCCGGAGAAATCTTTTTCAAGAGAGTTTAATAAGTATATTACGGATAAAGACCTTCCTTTGTTCAACAGGGCTATACAAGCCCTTTACCCACCGGGCTCAATATTTAAAATAATAACTTTTGTAGGTGCTTTAGAAGAAAAAGTGATAGACCCGTCCAAAACATTCCTTTGTACAGGACAATTTGCTTTCGGGGATAAAGTATTTAAGTGCTGGGAAAAGAAAGGACATGGAAGGCTTTCGCTGCTGCCTGCTTTGTCAAAATCATGCGATGTGTATTTTTATCAACTAGGATTAAAATCCGGGTCTGACCTGATTGAGAAGTATGCAAAAATGTTCCGTCTTGACAAGCAGACAGGTATTGAACTCGCAGGAGAAAAAAAAGGACTTATCCCGAGCAAGGAATGGAAAATGGCAAGGTTTGGGCAGCCCTGGACTCCCGGTGATACGATCAATATGGCTATAGGGCAAGGTTTTTTATGGGTAACTCCTATTGAAATGGCTGTTATGATGTCGGCTGTTGCGAACGGAGGCACTTTATATAAACCATATTTACTTGACAGGATAGAATCTTCTGGGGGCGAGATACTTTCAAAGACAGATGCAAAAAAACTCAGTGAAATACAGCTCTCTCCCGAAGTCTGGCAATTGATAAAAGAAGGATTAGAAGAAGTTGTAAAAACCGGTACCGGCCAGGGATGTTTTTTTAAGAACCTGAAGGTTTCAGGAAAAACAGGTACTGCCCAAAATCCGCAGGGTGATGATCACGCCTGGTTCATCGCTTATGCTCCGAGCGATAATCCTGAGCTGGCCCTGACTATAATTGTCGAAAATGGCGGCCACGGAGGCAGTGTGGCAGCTCCCATTGCAAGAAAAATATTCAAGGAAGCGTTTAAGGAAGAGACAAAGAATGAATGGTAAAACGAATAATGAAAATTGCAAAATGAAAATTGCAAAATTATGGTATCCCGCCATGGCGGGATGATTTAAATAAGTCCGCAGTAGCGGACACATTAATTTTTCATTTTGCATTTTAATGGGGTTATTAGAACATGCCTTATAAACTGGAATTAATTGGGTCGGAAAAACAAACATTGCCAAAACGGTTTGTTGAAAAAATGGATTGGTTTTTGCTTATTATCATAACTTTTATCATAGTTTCGGGGCTGATAGCTGTGTATTCCGCGGTGCTTCATTTCGGAAACCCCGGCAGGTTTTTTATCACCCAGTCCTTTGCGATATTTTTTGGGTTTCTTGCCATGATCTTGTTCTTGAGTTTCAATTACCAATATTTCAAGGAAATACATGTTTTTATATACATAATTTCAATATTGATGCTTGGTTTGGTACTTATATTTGGATTGACTATAAGGGGGACAAGAGGGTGGTTCCATATAGGACATTTTGCGTTCCAGCCGGTCGAGTTCACTAAGATAATGTTTATTTTAGTCTTAGCGGCTCATCTTGATAAACACTGGCGGGAAATGAAGAAACTTCCGGCGCTCTTCGTTCCGTTAGCCTTACTCCTGGGGCACATTATACTTGTTTTGGTGCAGCCGGACTTCTCGTCAACCCTTGTGTATTTTCCTGTTACTATAGCGTTGTTATATGTTGCGGGTGCTGAAATACTTTATCTTTTGGCAATTATCCTCTTCGGAAGTATCGCTGTAGGAATACCTCTTATTTCGACATATCTGCGCATGCAGCCGGATTTCCTGCACTTTCATCCGTTCTTTAATTATCTTGTCCTTGCTACCCACGGAGGGCTTAAAGCTTTTATAGTCTTATCTGTCATAGTTTTATTTCTTGCGGTAGTTTGGTGGCTATTGAATAATTTCAGGATACATATACCTTCAATAGTCCTTATATCGTTATCCTTGATAATCGTGTTCGGGAGCCTTTCATCTGCGGTAATACAAAAATCAATAAAAGAATACCAGAGAAAACGGCTTGTTGTTTTTATAAACCCGGACATAGACCCGCTGGGCTCAGGTTATAATATAATACAATCAAAGATAGCGATAGGTTCAGGCCATTATTTCGGCAAAGGATTTTTTTCAGGGACGCAGACCCAGCTTGGCTTCCTGCCGGAGCAGCACACGGATTTTATATTTTCTGTCATAGGAGAAGAAACAGGGTTTTTCTTCTCGTTCTTTCTGGTATCGCTTTATTTTGCCCTCATCTGGAGGGCCCTTGTTATTGCCAGGGAAGCCCGGGACAGGTATGGTTCTATGGTGGCAACAGGTATTGCTACGATGTTCGGTTTTTATGCGATAATAAATATAGGTATGGTTATGGGTCTGATGCCTGCAGCAGGCCTTCCTCTTCCCTTTGTTTCGTACGGAGGTTCATCGATGGTGTCATCGTTGACCGCTATCGGGATACTTTTTTCGATACATATAAGAAGATACACAAACTAAAGTGCAAATTTCAAATTGCAAAATGCAAAATTAAGGTGTCCCGACTTTTGTCGGGACTTATTTAAAATGGAGGGTTAAATCATAATGTTTCAAAAACATTTTATAATTGTAATTACTTTTGTTTATTTCTTTTCTTGCCCTGCATTTTCAAAAAATATAGCGGTCATGCCTTTTAACAATATAACAAAAGATAAAGAAACGAGCTGGGTAGGTGCGGGTTTTTCGGAAACCCTGGCCGCAAAACTTAATAAGGTAAAAGAAATAAACCTGCTTGAGAGAAAACAGCTATCGAAAATATTAGATGAAATAACATATCAACTATCCGGAGTAGTTGACGAAAAAACTGCGGTCAAGGCAGGGAAAAACTATGGTATAGATGTAATAGTCTTAGGCTCTTATAAGGCCGAGGGGGATACTTTAAAAGTGAGCGCACGGTTTATAAATGTGGAAAAAAGAAAAGTAATTGGTAAGGCTGAGGCAACGGGGAAGATAGACGATATTTTTAAACTCCAGGACGAGATACTTTTTAGTTTATTGGATAGTCTGAAAATAACACTTGCTGAAAATGAAAAACAGGAAATAAAGAAAGCCCCGGCGAAAAATTTAGAAGCGTACCAGTGGTTTTGCAAGGGAAAGGACGCCTATAATTTAAGGCTTTATGATAAGGCGATCGAATATTACCAGGAAGCGCTAAACCTTGATCCGGAGTATGCGGACGCTTATTACAGTACAGGTTGTGCCTATGACAGTAAAGGGAACACAGACAAAGCAATTGAGTCCTGCGAGAAAACGGTAGGTATCGACCGGGAAAATAAGGAAGCATATTCTCTTTTAGGTTTCTCGTACTTAAAAAAAGGAAACTTCGATAAAGCGGCTGAGATGTATGAGAAAGCGGTAAGTATCGATCCGGGAAGTGCAAAAGCCTATTGTGATCTGGGGCTTGTGTATGACAAAAAATTAAACTATGACAAAGCGATAGAGCTGTATGAAAAAGCCGCAAACATTGACCCTGACCGCGCAGAGGCCTATCTCGGCATCGGGCATGGCTATTACGGCGCAGAAAGCTACGATAAAGCGATCGAGATATATGAGAAAGCACTGGCTGTCAACCATGATAAAGACCCGGCCTGGCAGGCGATACATCCGGATGTATATTACAATATAGGCTTTGCATACGATGGCAAAGGAAGCGTTGATAAAGCGATCGAGGCTTGCGACAAGGCCTTAGCTATAGATCCGAATCATGGGAAAACTTATTTCCTTTTAGGCCTTTTATACTGCAAACAATTGAACTACGACAAAGCGATCGAGATGTACGAAAAAGCAGTAAGTTTAAATCCTTATCATGCTGATTCCTATTACAATCTGGGCCTTGCATACCGCAAGAAAGGGAACCGCATAAAGATGTTTTCCTGCTTTAAGAAAGCCGCCAGACTTGGGAATGTTCAATCGCAGGAATTTTTGCGTGAAGCAGGGCTTGATTGGAATAGGTAACTTGTGGTAGGGGGGCTGTCCCGCCCCCGCGCCCCCGGGTCAATTTTCTTTGGGCGCACAAAGAAAATTGACGAAAAGAAATGCGCCCCTGAGCCATTCGCTCGTATTTTTCAGGCGGCTGCGGAACTCGCCCCTCGGCTGTCGCCATGAGGGGCTCAGACAGTCCTCGCCGACAACCCCTGAAAAATACTCGACTCATTGACGGCTCAAAGGGGTTTAAAGTCAAAAATATAAATGCTGCGAAACCAATAACATTTGGCAAACTAATAATGGGAGTTAAAATACTTTTATGGTAGACAATAAACTTAAAATAAGTTATGACCGAGCGATAGCTTTACTTGGTAAAAAGGATTATGAAGGATTAATTTGCATAAAAATAGTTTCTGAAAATGGTGGTTGCCAATGTCTCGCACATTGTTACCCAAAAACATAGAATTTAATTAATAGTTATTTGGAACCAAATACTCCATTAAAAGATGGAGGGGATGCCTTAATTGGGAGTGGAACAAATGCTATTGTTGTGGAATCTCATGAGACCGGAATTGAGATTATTGCTGATATATCAACAATAATGGTAAATATTGGAGTAATAGTTGGTTTTGTTATAGCTATATTGAATGCAAGAGTAAATGATAAGAAAAGTAATAATGAAAAAATTAAAATTGTCAAAAAGTATATTAGAAAAGGTAAATATGTTGAGGAAGAGGTTATTAAAATAGAGTTTCCATTAGATAAAAAAGGAATAACTAAAACATGGAAGATATAATTAGAAATAAATTAAAGGAATAATTGAATTCCGAGAAAATAGGGGACGGAATTCCTATAATTCCGGGGACACACACCTTAATTATTGACTAATTTGTGGAATGGAGTAAAAAAGACAAAAATTTGGATATGATGAGAGGTTAATAATAATGAAAACCTTGGAAATGTTTTCAAAAGAGCCAACGCAGATTCCGATACAGGCATCGTGGTATATAGCTGATATTAGTTATATGCAGGGGATACAGGAATTATTTAAGAAACAAGCTCCTCAAAAGCTTAAGCTGTTGCGTGAACATGCTTTGATCGAAAGTGCTGTGTCGTCAAACCGTATTGAAGGTGTTGAAGTGAAGAAATCACGGATAGGTACTTTGATTTTTGGGAAACCTTCTTTGCATGACAGGAACGAAGAAGAGGTTCAGGGTTACAGGGATGCTTTAAACCTTATTCATACCAGTGTAAAGGAATTACCATTAGCGGAAAAAACAATATTAAGCCTGCATAAGTTATGCCGCGGCGAAGTTTGGGATGCCGGGAAATATAAGGAAAAGGATGTTGATATCATTCAAAAATATGCAGATGGCAGGCAAAGAGTACGTTTTAGAACTGTAGCTCCACAGGAAACACCCGCTATGCTGAAACAAACAATAACTCTATGGAATAACGGTATACGTGAAAAATGGATACACCAATTTATTCTTCTTGGGGCATTAAACTTGGATTTTTTATGCATTCACCCGTTCAGAGACGGCAACGGGCGTGTTTCAAGGTTGTTGTTTTTGTTAAGCTGTTATCATTTGGGAATTGATGTTGGGCGGTATATAAGCCTTGAACGATTAATAGAGAATAATAAAGAAAGGTATTATGAAACGCTTGAGGAAAGTTCTTTTAAATGGCATGAAGGTAAACATAATCCCTGGCCTTACATTAATTTTCTAATGTACATTATAAAGTCAGCTTATAAAGAGTTTAAGGAACGGGCAGGAAATGTCAAGGAATCCAGAGGAGCTAAAACAGATATTATTTATTCCGCGATAAAACAGCGGAAAATTCCATTTACTGTTTCAGAGATTCAAAAAGAATGCCCTGGTGTAAGCATAGATATGATAAGGCATTTATTGAAACAGTTAAAAATAAATAGAAAAGTGAAATGTCTTGGACGCGGTAAATTTGCCAAATGGGAAAATGTTTAATTAGGTAATAACAATTTAATTAGGTAATTTAATAGGTAATAAGAAATCAGCTGGGGCACACAACATAATTATTGAGTAGGTACATAATGTATTTGTTGGACTGAGTGAAAAGATAAAAGAAAAATATGAATATTGATTTAGATAAAATTCTTCCTTTGGTGCAGAGGCCGGGGAGGTATATTGACCATGAATATAATGCGAGCCGGAAAAAAGAGGGTGAGGTAAAGGTATGCCTTTGCTTTCCGGATCTTTATGAGTTGGGAGCGTCTAACCTGGGGCTGGAGATACTTTATAATATTATCAATAAAATGGAAGGTGCTCTTGCGGAAAGATGTTACAGCGTGGCTGAGGATCTGGAAAAGGAGCTCAAGAAGAATAATCTGCCGTTGTTTTCGCTTGAATCAAAAACTCCTTTGGCGGAGTTCGACATCATTGGATTTACTTTGCAGTACGAACTTTGTGCTACGAATGTTTTAAATATGCTCGAACTCTCCGGTATTCCGTTTCTTTCAAAGGATAGAGACAAAACTTATCCTCTCATCATCGGCGGCGGGCCGGTTACTGCAAACCCGGAGCCTGTGGCGGATTTTTTTGATGCGTTTGTAATAGGAGACGGGGAAGAAGCCATCCAAGACATAATTGTGAAAGTGCAAATTGCAAAATGCAAATTGCAAAATAAAAGCGAACTTCTTTTGGAACTTGCAAAAATACCTGGGGTATATGTTCCTTCTTTTTATAATGTGGAGTATAAAGAAGACGGGGGGATAAAAAGTTTTAAGCCAATTTCCGATGCGATACCTGAAAAAATAGAGAAGCGGGTTGTAAAGCTTGAAGAATCTATTTATCCCGACAAACCGATAGTCCCTTATTTGCAGACCGTTCATGACAGGCTTAATATAGAGATAGCAAGAGGGTGCACACAAAGATGCAAATTTTGCCAGGCATCTAGGTATTACTGGCCTTACAGGATACGCTCAAAAGAAAAAGTCTTAAAACTGATCGAGCAAGGGATCAGGAATACGGGCTATGAAGAAGTGTCTCTATCTTCTTTATCCTGTACCGAATACAAGGATATCAAGGAACTGCTCCTGGGGATAAATAATTTATACAAAGCCAAGAAATTAAGCATATCTCTTCCTTCTCTTCGCTGTGACCTGTTCTCCCTGGAGGTGGCAAGCAACCTGGGGTCCGGCAAGAAACCTAACCTCACGTTCGCTCCTGAGGCGGGTTCCGACAGATTGAGAAATGTTATAGGAAAAGGGCTTTCGGAAACTAAGATAGTTGATACGCTTGTGCTTGCTTCAAACATGGGTTGGCACCTGATAAAGCTTTATTTTATGATAGGGCTGCCTACAGAAAAATACGAAGATATAGAAGCCATCGTTGCGCTTGTTAAAAAGCTTCATCAAAAAACTGGAAAAATGAATTTTAATGTTACCATTTCTCCGTTCGTGCCAAAACCGCATACTTCTTTCCAATGGACAGGTATGGCAGATGAAGATGTCCTTAGTAACAGCCTCAAAAAACTTATGAAAGAACTGCCTGCTTCGGTAAAGCAGGCATCCATAAAAAGCTCGAAATTAGAGGCTGTTTTTGCAAGGGGTGACAGGCGTCTTGCAAATGTTATAACAACCGCTTATAAAAAAGGATGCAAGTTTGATCAGTGGAAAGATAAGTTAAGAATAGAAATCTGGGAGGAAGCTTTTAAGGAAGAATCCATTGACCCTGACTATTATATGTCAAGGAATTTTATATTCGAAGATATTTTGCCCTGGGACCATCTTGCTATCAGCGATAAGGAAAGCTTGTGGAAGGATTATGAGGAAAGTTTAAGTGCCGGCTCAAGCTTTCCGGTTGAAGACAGCAGCGTTAATCCCGTTAATATCCGGCCACATTCACTTAAGACAAGGCCCGATATTTTTAGTAAAAAGCCGCTCCTTCGCCTGCAACTCAGGTTTTCAAGAAAAGGAGAAGTGCGTTTCCTGTCTCATCTTGAACAGATAGAGTTTTTTAGAAGAATGCTAAGAAGGGCTGATGTCCCCCTTGTGAATACTTCCGGTTTTCATCCGCAGCCGAAGATATCGTTCGGGCCTGCCATATCTGTGGGCTATGAAAGCCTCAGCGAGTATCTTGAAATGGAACTTTACGAGAAGGTGGAGCAGGGCGAGTTAAAGGCAATGATAGATAAAAATCTGACCCAAGGTTATGAATTATTGTCCATTAAAAAACTTCCTCTATTCTCATCAAGCCTGGATTCATTGACAAATGTGGCCGAATATGCAATAAATTTAAGTGTGCAAGAGGGGCGCATAAACGAACTTCTTTCAAAACCCGATCTGTGGATAGAGAAAACAAAAAAAGGGCACATTGAAAAGGTAGATGCTAAACCTTTGATCTTAAGTTTAAAAAACGAGAACGGCATTCTGTTCTTAAGATTAAGGTTCGGGCCGAAAAAAACGGTCAAACCCGAAAAGATAGTGCAGTTATTGTCCGGCCTTAACGATGAAGAAGTGAAGCTGGTAAACATAACAAGGACAGCGTTATTCATAGAAAAAAATGATGGTTCTATCTTAGAACCATAAAACACGATAAAAGATAGAAGGCAAACGGTATAGAAGAATATAATGAACCCAGCCCCTCCAATTATAGAGAGGTTTTCGTGGGTTCAAGAATTAAAATATAGGCGTAACTAGCAAATAAATTTATTAAGTTTTAAGGAGGGGCTGGGTGAAAAAAGAAATAATTGTAAACAGGTCGTTTGAAGAGACAAGGGTCGCTATCTTGGAAAACGACAAACTAATTGACTTGTTTATGGAAAGAAAAGAATCTGAAAAGTTCGTTGGGAATATTTACAAGGGACGGGTCGAAGCCATACTGCCGGGGATTTCAAGCGCGTTCGTGAATATAGGTTTTGGAAAAAATGCCTACCTGAACATCCACGATGTGGTTTGCGAGAACCGGTCTGCAAGGATAGAAGATAAGATACAGAAGAAAAAAGAGATCCTGGTCCAGGTCGAAAAAGAACCGATAAGCACTAAAGGCCCAAGAATTACCATGGACGTATCACTCCCCGGGAGATACCTCGTCTTAATGCCTTTTTCAAAAGACATAGGCATTTCAAGGAATATAGAATCAAGGGAGGAAAGGAGCAGGCTTAAAGGCATAATTAATGAGATAAAACCTGAAAATTTCGGGCTCATTGTACGCACTGAAGCTGAGGAAGCCAGTAAGGATGAGCTTAAAAGGGAAGTAAAATACTTGACCCGGCTATGGAATTCTATAAGTTCCAGATACAATTCCGCAAAAACACCTTCTTTGATCCATAAAGACCTGGGGCTTGTTTTTCAGACTTTAAGGGATTATCTGACCGAAGATGTGGAGATCGTACTTATAGATTCAAAAAAGGAATACGAAGAGGTGCTTGATTTCATAAAGATAATAGCTCCTGAGCTTATAGGAAAAATAAAACTTTATACGACCAAAACTCCTGTGTTTAAGGCATTTAAGATAGAGGAAGAGATAAAGAAACTGCATTCTAACAAAGTAAAGCTCCCTTCAGGCGGGTATATCATTATACAGGAAGCAGAATCACTATGTGCCATCGACGTTAATACAGGCAGTTTTACAGGCCAGCGTTCGCAGGAAGAAACCGTAACCATAACGAACGTTGAAGCCGCTAAAGAAGTGGCAAGGCAGCTGCGTTTAAGAAATATAGGAGGCATAATCGTCATTGATTTCATTGATATGAAACGCGCAAAAAACAAACAGAAGGTTTTAAGCGAGCTCACTGTTTCGGTTAAAGGAGATAAGGCGAAAATAAAAATACTTCCTATCACAAGCCTCGGGCTTGTCGAAATGACGCGTGAACGGAAACGGGAATCTATATTTTCATTCCTTGGCGAAACATGCCCCACTTGCCACGGAGTCGGGCTTGTGCCGTCCCGTGAATCGCTTTTTATAAATATAAATACAGAACTTGAACAATTAAAACTAGGCCATCATCACGGTAAAGTTAAATTAAAACTAAACCCGGATGTAGCGGAATATTTTACAAAAAGGCTGGAGCGGGTACATAAAGTAGGCGGGAAAGCAATTGAGATCTGTCAAAGCCCGGCTATAAGCTGGGATGATTACCAAATAATCATAGAATAGCGGATAATTTTTAGTGTGTAGCGTATAGCGTTTAGGAAAGTCAAAGACTTTAACCATCCGCCATACGCTATTGTTTTACCCCGCCGGATTCATTAAAATAATTTATGAAAAACAATATTATAGTACTACTTTTATGGACAATATTTTATTTCTCGGCCAGTATAGTAAATCTCAATTATATCGATACTAATTCGGATGAATTATGGCCGGGAATTTCCGCAACAAAAATGATAGAAGGCTGTGATACAAACTATTGCGGAGATGAAATTCATCTGTTTGGAAAAAAGCTTCCATTAAATATGCAGGAACCATATTTATTTGCATTGCCTAATTATATGTATGTCCCTGTATTTCTTTTGTTTGGAATAAATATTTGGTCGCTAAGAATACTCCCGATAGTTCTGTCATATTTAACTATATTAATGGTCTACTATATTATCAAATATTATTTTAACGAGAAAACAGCTCTGATAACGGCGTTGCTTCTGGGGACAGATTTTAGATTTATACATTTCGGAAGAATCGGTTCATTTTTATTTGAACCATATGTTAGTTTCTTTTTTTATTTGGCGATTGTTTTATATATTTACAATCTAAAGAATAAAGAAAAATTATATCTATATTTAGCATCTTTTGCTTTAGGGCTTGGATTAAGTGTAAAAATATCGGTAATAGCGCGTTATTCGGGGATCATAGGTGCAAATATAATACTGTTTCCCAAAAGCGTACTTGCTCTAAGAAAAAAATATAGTATTAGACAATGGGTTTTATTAATTTCATGTTTTGCCTTGGGAGCTTCTTTATTCATAAGTTATAATATACTGGAGAAAGGAGATTCGTTTAAGCTCATAAGCTTTATTTATAATGGCAAGACCACGAGTCTTGGTACAAATAATAGCAATGTCCTGCAAAATATGAAAACAAGGATCCATCAATACAATAATATTATAGGTGGTTTTGATAAAGAATGGGGGATACCAGAAAGTGATAAATATAATTGCAAGCCAGTCGTCTTATCGTTTTATTTCGCCTTATTTGTTAATCTTATTATCTATATATTTAAAAAGGTAAAAAGGCTGGAATTTAAAAGAATATTATTCGTTTATATTTATTTTATAATCGTATTTATTGCCTCACTATTTTCACCTACTACTTTTCGAAGCTACCATTTAATTATAATGTATCCGTTTGCTCATTTTGTAATTGCTGTTTTAATAAACAATGTGAGCAATATATTCGAAGGGTATGGTAAAATGAACATAGCAAAAATAGCAAGTAAAATACTGGCATGTTCGTTAATAATCATGTTGCTTGCAACAAATACCAGGGCTGTATATATGTATTATTCGGACTTTAAATCAGGAAGGGAATATTTTGGAAATACATATTTTTATATGGAAGAGCTATCGGAGTATTTAAAGAATCACGATCTCAAACCTTTATGCTGCTTTGGTTCTGAGTTAATATTTAAAACCATTTATTTTAGTAAAGGCAGGGTGAACAATATGGAGATGGTTGGATGGAATGATACCATTGATGAAGATAAGCTTAATAATTTATTAAAAAGTTATAAAAAAATATATTTATTAAAACCGGAATCTTATGTGTCGTACAACGCCCTTAGTTATGACTTGCTAATGAATTACGTTATGAAAACAAGAAGAAAAACTACGATAGTTAAAGAGATTAAAAATTCGAAAAATATTCTGTTATATACAATTTATGAAATTAGCGAATAATTATTGAATAGCGTCTAAATATTAGCGTTTAGCGGATAGTAAAGTCAAAACAAAAGATAAAAGTCAAAATAAAAAAGACAGTTGAGAAATAACTGTCTTTTTATTATTTCCTATGCGCTAAATGCTGTCCGCTCTACGCCATTTTACTGCCTGCTCCAATCTATCTAAACCCTTAGATATGTTTTCCATCGAATTAGCATAAGATAACCTGATGTAGCCCGGTGCGCCGAAACCGTCGCCAGGAACCACAGCTATAAGGGCTTTTTCTATTAAATACTCTGAAAGCTCGTCCGTTGTTGATATAAGTTTCCCATCATAAGTTTTACCAAGAAGCTTTTTAACGTTAGGGAAAACGTAAAATGCTCCTGTCGGTTTAAAACACTTTATACCTTTTATTTTATTCAGCCTGTCAACTATATAATCCCTTCTTTTTTCGAATTCCTGTCTCATTTTTTCGACTTCATCCTGTGGGCCGTTCAATGCTTCAGTTGCGGCTTTGAGAGAGATCGATGTCGCATTTGAAGTTGACTGGCTTTGTATGTCTGTCATGGCTTTTATAATTTCCTTGGGCCCTGCCGCATAGCCTATTCTCCAGCCTGTCATGGAATAAGATTTTGACACACCGTTTACCACAACGGTCTGTTCTTTAACTTCGCGGGATAGGCTTGCAATAGAGGCAAACTTAAATCCGTCATAAACAAGTTTTTCGTATATCTCATCGGATATTATCAATGTTTTACTTTCAAGGCAGACATTTGCCAGGAGTTCCAATTCTTCTTTTGAGTAAGTGCTTCCTGTAGGGTTTGAAGGGGAATTAATGATGACCGCCTTGGTCCTTTTTGTGATTGCTTTTTTTAAACTTTCAGGGGTCATTTTAAAATCATTTGATTCTTTTGTTTTTACTATCTTAGGTTTTGCGCCCTGTAATAGTGCCATATCCGGGTATGAAACCCAGTAAGGAGCAGGTATAATGACCTCATCTTTCGGGTTTAAAACCGCTTGAAAAAGATTGTAAAGAGAGTGTTTTGCGCCGCAGGATACAATGATCTGGCTTGGTTCATAATCAAGGCTATTATCTTTTTTCAGTTTATCTGCGATAGCTTTTCTTAAGTCCGGGGTGCCTTCTACAGGGCAATATTTCGTAAATCCGGCATCAATGGCCCTTTTTGCCGCTTCCTTAATGTTAAGAGGCGTGTCAAAATCCGGCTCGCCAGCGCCAAAACTTACGACGTCAATGCCTTTTTCTTTTAAAGCTTTTGCTTTTGCAGTAATCGCAAGGGTCGGGGACGGCTTGATAGTTTTTGCCCTGTCGGATAAATACATATTAGTTGCTCCTTATAATATAACAAACAAACACAATTTATTAGATTGTGCTTGTTTACGGATACATAGAAATAGATTACAGAAAACTTATTATTTGAATTTATAAGTTAATTTTGTAACAACTTCGCGTGACGGCCCCTGTAAAGGCGCATGGCCGCCGTTGTAAGGCTGAATAAAAGCATATTCGGAATCAAGGATGTTATAAACTCCTATGCCAAAGGTCAGGTCGCTGACAGAAACGAAATTATTAAAGTGAAAATATAAATTTGCAAACGTAACAGGATCAAATTTCTTAAGAACAGGGTCTCCGGCAGGATTGCTGGTATAATCATAAGTATAATAACCGTAACGTTCTGAGATGTAAACTAGTGAGGGGTTAACGCTTAAATTATTTGTAAGGCTAAAACTTGAATTTAAACTTGCTTTGTGCGGCGAAAACCCGAGCAATTCATCTTTGTTGCCTGTGACCTCATAGCTTGTTACCGTATTATCCATCGCTTCATAATATGCATAATTTATGGTAGTATACCACTTTTCATATTTTAAACGGTATTCAAATTCTGCGCCCTGGGTCTTTACTTTATCATAGTTATAATAGGCTTCAATGGCTGTTCCGGGATCTACGCCGTACACTATAGGTTTTTCAATATTAATATTAAAAATGTTTGCTGTCACGAACTGATTCTTCGAAAGCTGATACCCGGCTTCTAATTCGCTTACGGTCGTATTCTCAGGTTTTATTTCCGGATTTAACGCGATATTTTCTATACTCGGCTCCCTGTAAGCTTTACTGTAAAGAACTTTAAAATGGAAATTGCCTATTACTTTTGTCAAAGCAAACCTCGGAACAAAACTTGAACCGAACTGCGAATGGTTTGCAGACCTGGCTCCTACTGTCACATTGAATATCGGCAGATTAAACAAGCACTGCAAATATTCTGCGATGTTAAAATAGCTTGCATTCTTTGATCCGTTATACCGGGCGCTTCCTTCCAATTTGTCTTCCGCATTATCGTTGTAATATTCTACGCCTGCAAGTATGTTCACTTTTTCAGACGGGTTATAGGAAGCAGACAGGTCTGAGGTGTATCTTTCTACTGCACTGAAATAATTAGAATAATTTGAATTCATTTGTTTCCAGGGTATTTGAAATTTGTAATTAAATTTAGGTGTCACTGTTATCTTGTCTGAAACATTAAAATTATATTTTGCCATTGCATAGTATGACTCAAAATCCGTATTTACCGGTTTGTCCAAGTCTATTGTCCCGTATTCATCTCTTTGCAATGTTTGATACCTGTCTACTAGAACGGCTGTTTCAAACCCTTTATAATTTAATTTAAAAGAAGAGTTAAAAGGGTCCTGTGCGGAACCTTGGCTCATATTAAACGAGTTCCCAGACATATCCGTATGAATCCTGTCGCTTAATCGGGACTGGCCTACAAAAGCTGAACCTACGAAGTTTAAAGAGTTGGCGAGTTCTTTCCCATACAATAAACTGATATTCTGCCTTGAATACGCTGGTTTTGACATTTGTGCATAATTGACAGCGGTTTCAAGTCCGTTTAATTCTTTTGCACTTTTTGTGACTATATTGATAACTGCAAGTTCGGCAAAACCGCCGTATATTGCAGAACCGGGGCCTCTTATAATTTCTATCTGTTTTATCTGGTCTAAAGAAAAACGGTTGTTGAATTGAAGGCAAGAATACAAAAGTTCGTTAAGCTCAAAACCATCCCACAAAATAACGGCTTTGCCCTCATGGGCCCAGTTTCCCCTGACCCCTAAACCTACTGCACCCTGTACATCAACACCGAACCCTATACCCGGGACTAACCTTAAAATATCAGTAATATTCTGTGCTCCGGAATTAACGATCTCATCACGGGTTATCAGGGTAACGATCCCCGGTGATTCTCTAACAGTATTTCCCTTAACAGAAGCAACGGTGATCTTCATTGAAAGCAGGTCTTCAAGGGACATTGACAGCAGATCGTCAGCTTTGTCCGCAGCCTCAACCGCGTACAAAGAAGCACAAAAACATAAAAAAGACATTAATATAACAGATAAAACCTTTTGTATTTTTGGCATTGACCCTCCTTTTTTTTGTCAATTATCACAAAATATTTCAAAAAAGTCAACACTAATTTGTTAAATTTGACTTTGAAATAATAATTTGATAAAAGATTAAATTATTATTGGGATAACTTGCAAAAAATGAAAATAAAATATATATTAAATTTATTGTTTTCCTGCTTGTTTTTTTTAAATGTGCTAAGTGCGGCTTTTCTGCCTTACAATTTACAGGCTGCTCTCCTGTTGAAAATCCTTAATTATGACCAGAATATAGGAAGGAATGCCTCGAATGGCGTAATTACGGTAGGGATAATCTATGAGAATAACCGCAAATGGATAGAAAGCTCTAAAAGCCTGCTCCTTGAACTTTTGGTTTTTAAAGGCAGGAACGTAAAGGTCAAGAATTACAGCATTGATTTCTGCCTATTGCCTTTTGAAGCCGTAAATCAGCCAGAAACAATTAAGGAAAAAAACATTAATGTATTGTATCTTAGTATAGAAACGCCGGAAAAAATAGCAAAGGTAACTGAATTTGCAAAAAAATCAGGCATACTCACAGTATGCGGCCAGGATTCGTATGAGAAAATGAAAAACGGTATTTCTGTCGGGTTTTCTCTTGAAAATGAAAAACCGGCCATAACCTTAAATAATGATTCTGCTGTTAAAGAAGGCAGCAATTTTTCAAAGGAATTTGCAGCTCTTGCAAAAGCATATAAGTAAGGGGTGCTTAAAAAAAACGTTGCTCCCTTTTTTTTGGTCGTAATGTCAAAAATCTACTTGTTTTTCATTACCTGCACCGTTGCCCTTGAGTAATTCGAAATTACTTCCCTCGCCTGCTATGAAAATTTAATTTATTCAAATATCAATACTTTTTCACTTCTCTTTTCATAGAACATTTGCCACTACCTTTTTGGGCGGGCTCACGCCTGGCGAAATGTTTCATATTATTCACAAGCTTTCCATTGAATTTTCATAAATAGAAGTTATAATATATATAACCATGAAACCTAAAATAATTATATATATTATACTGGCATTCTTACTTCAGACATTCCTTGCTTCGTTCCCGATTCCTGAAAACGGCTGCCAAGCCCTTGAAAGCGCAAATCAGGTAAACAAAAACTTTTTACTTTCTACTTATACGACCACAGCCGTAAAAATAATGATGGAACTGGTGACCAAGACAAACTCTGCTCCGTTACCCGTTGAGCATAAATCTAAAAAGGACACTAACAGTACGGACAATACCCTCCCGGTCTCCCAGCTGTGCAGTTTTAGCGCCACCAGTACCCAGAGTTTGCGCCAGTCTTCAAACTCTGCTATTGCCACTGATATATCCAACATGCTTTATTTCTGGGATATGGCGAGACACCCTCTTAAAATACCAAATGCGTTCGTGTTCCTGTCATTTTTAGTTTTGATCTATATGCTGCCCAGGGGCTCCATCGACCCAAGCTTTATATTTGCTTTTAATAAGGTTGGCTAGCCCGTCCATTTTTATTAGGACGGGTTTTTTATTTGTCTATGATAAAAAACAATTTAAAAACCATTATCAATTTTAAAAAAGTAACAGCGGTATTAACTGCCCTCTGTTTTACTTTTTCTTTTATTATAGGCCAGCCGCTTCAGGCAGCCCTGGAACAGAGAAAAACCAGTAAAGACTTTAAAGAGATATTTGACGGGTTGTTGATACCGGTAAATTACGGTAAAATAACTGAAACATACTCAGCGGATAATGTAGAGCGCAGAGAAACAGAAAAAAACAACTATCCGCTAAACGCTAAACGCTCCACGCTAGTGGTAAACATCCAGGACCTGCACTGCCACCCGGAAGTTCAAAAAAACATCTCAAATATCATATCGATTTTAGATAAGAAGTATAACCTGAAAAAAGTATACATTGAAGGTGTCAGCGGCTCCATAGACACTTCCTGGCTTACTAATGTAAAAAACGAGGACCTAAAGAAAAAAGTCCTTGATACCCTTCTTGAAAGCGGCAAGCTTTCGGGCGCAGAGTATTACTCCGCGACATCAGGAAAAAACGATATTCTCTATGGTGTTGATGACAGGGCGCTTCACACTTCGAACATCATACGGCTCGCTAAAATTCAGGCAAAACAAAATGAGATACAGTCAAAGGTTGACGAACTTGCCCGCCAGGTGTCGGAACTGAGGGATGTGTATTACGGTTCAGGTAACAAAAAACTGGATAAACTGATCGAAAAGAATAGGCTTGGAAAGATCAAGCCCAAAAAGTACTATTCTAAGCTTCTTGAATTTGCTCAGGACCAAAATATCAGCCTAAAGAAATCCAATAATTTAACTGAGTTTACAAAGATATTTGAAGTGCAAAGCAAAATAAACTATAAACAAGTCAGCAAGGAATTGCAGGTATTTATTGTCTTATTAAAGGCCAAACTACCCTACTCATCATATAATATGCTGGCTACCTACACAGGCAACTTTTCGCAGCCGAACCAGTTATATGTCTATCTTTCACGGATAGCCAAGAGATTCGGGCCCTCCGTTATGCAGGACTTTCCAAACTTAAACAAGTTTTTTGAATATCTGGAAGTAACCCAAAACATAAACCCTATACTTCTTATTGACGAAGAGCACAACCTCATTAATGAAATACGCTTAAGGCTGGCCCGGACAAAGAGCGAACGGGAAGTAGTATTTTTAAATGAATTTATTAGGAATTTCAAAGATTACCTGGCTTATAAAAGTTCAACTAAGGATTATGAATATATCCGAGCTAATACAGAGCAGTTTAAATACTTGTGGGTCAAGTATGTCAAAAATGAAGAACTAACTGGGATCCAAGAGTATTTTGATTTGCTAAATGAATACTATGCAGCCAACTTTTTGCGTAATAATTGCCTGATCGCAAACTGCGGCATACTGCAGACTACAGACTACAGACCACAGACTACAGACCACAGACCACAGACTACAGGAATGCCTGTCAATGAAGGGATTGCTTTGCTGCCGCTTGCAATGGTTCCTAGCGATGCCTTGGAAAATGCAACCGAAGTCATTGTTCTTATTACCGGCGGTTTCCATACTGCAGGCCTTTCAGAACTTTTGAAAGAAAGAGGAGTGCCATACCTGGTAGTGACCCCTAATGTTACCCAAAACACAGGTTTGGCAGAGTCTGTATATGCTAAACTCCTTGAATACCAGAGCCAAATGCTTCTAGAACAACAGATAGTAGACAACAGACCGCAGACCGCAGACCACAGACCACAGACCAAATATTTTGAAGGAAAGAACTCTGGTCTTTCAGGTTTAGCGCTTATTATCTTATCAGCCCTTGGATTACACGAACGGGCAGATGAGATAGCCGATGATCTTATGCAAATGATGATAAAAAATAAACTCACCCCTGAACAAATAAACTTAATTTTTAACGAGTTATTTAAAGATCTTAATGTTGATACGGCTAAAACCGGCATTTTCATTTCAGATGACGGCTTGAAACTTTCATATAATTACCTTGATAACTCAAAAGCCGAGAAAACCGCATCCATTGCTTATACTAAGGAAGGCAAAAGAAAGCCGGAAAGCATACAGGCAAAACCAAAAACCGCACAGGAACACAGGTCCCAAAAGGCAATTCTTAAAGAGGCAGAAACATATACCACTACGGTATTGGGTATGGAAGTACCGGAGCAGCTCTCAAGCGTTGTAAAATCAGCTCAACAGGAAGTTATCAATGCGGTCGGGCTAAGGTATATCATTAGAAGTTTCCTCAAAAACCTGCGCTTGCCTTCAATAAAAGATACTGACGAATGGATTGTTAGAATACTCAACTCTTTATTTATAAGCAGTAACAGTGTTAAATGGCGCAGGGACCGGGAAATTGATCCTTTGGCTGCAAAAGGAATGTATAACCTGAAAATTGCAGCAATTACAAACGCAGTGCTAAAAGACAAAAAAAGTTTTTTTGATCTGTTTTTTCATACCCCGGGACAAACACCTGATGATATTTCAGCAGATGTCCGCGTTGTCAAAGCTCACGCCATGCCCAGAGAAGATGGTTCTCCTGGTTTTTTTATGTTTAATCCGGAAGGTAGTATGCGGGAGCCCAAGAAGGTTTTTGAGGTTACTGAAGGATTTTTGCAAACTCTAAAGCTTGAGGATGACGGTTCATGTCCGTTTATTGATATAGTAGTTGAATACGAAAAGTGCCGGTTTCTGGCCTTTGATGAACCTACCAGCGAAATAGGAAGGGCCTTTTCCTCCTATTTATTAAAAGAAAATAAAAACATGAGCCTCCAAGAAGCAAAACTGCCAGAAAACCGCACAGTTGCGCATTTTCACGGATTTGTTAATTATATTGCAGAGTTAGCAAAAATAGAGCCAGAAAACCAATTAGTGAAAGGTTACGGCCATTTGGCCGGGTTGCAGCGGAAAATTGATGAATATACCAAAGCGCAGATGTCGGCATCGTCATTAGTAAAAAACAAAATAGAGTCATTTAAAAACCGGTTAAAATTTGCCAAACAATCTTTAGATGAGTTGTGGACGGTGCTGTTCGGCAGTTACGAAAAGAAACGGGCCATGCTTCTGGACACCGGGAAACAGTCATTTCGTTTCTATCGGGATATGGTAAATGAAGCAGGCAGCCAACTGCCGCCGGACAATGTCACGCTGGAAGGCGATATTATATCCGGTGTAGATTACCGCACATCTACAACGAACATCGGCAAATATATGCTTGCCCTGCCTAACAATGTAAAGTTATGGCACACCCTGATGCAGGAAGAATTTGCCAAGATTGCAGGAAAAGAAAAAGTTGTCGATTTTATTAAATTTTTGCAGGCAAACGGAATTATGAACAATGATTACAGGTTTAAGGATATACCATTGAAAGATTTAGAAGATTTATTAAAGGGGAGCCCATACCAAAAACAGGTAAAGAAAATATATGAAAAAATCCATTGGGCTATTAATGAACAAAAGGATTATATCACCCAAACAGAAATGCTCAATCGTCTCAAGATGACGTTGAAGAGCATTGAACGGATGCCGAAACACACGACGACAATCGTTAGAAATGGAGAAGAACTTGACGTTGAGCATCTCTATAACTGGTATTACATTCGGGAAGAAAATGGGCATAAAGCGCTTGAACCGCAAGGCTTGTATATCTCGGCTGTTGATAACGGTAATTTTGCGGCAAGTTTAATGAACGTTGTGTCAGCCCTTGAAGCGATGGAAGGAACAGAAGCTGCCGCTGAAAGGAAATTAATTATTAATCAATGTAACGATATAATTAAAAAAATGCGCTTTGATGTCTTCTGGGAAGAGCAAATTGTTATGAAGGAATTATTTTCCTATATAAGCAGAAGAATAGATACTGCCCGGCTGACGCATGATTGGAAAACAAATCTTAATAACAAACAGGAAATTAAAGATAAAATAAATCATTATCTTGGCTTGCTTGAAAAAGATTTTTTTGGGAATAGAGATGAAATCCTCAATTTTATAGAAAAAGATATCAGTGCTTTCGTGGATAAAGAGATGCCCGGCTACGCCGCAGAAGTAAAAACACATATAACCCGGGCCTTAGATTACAACTATCTTATGCGTATGGGGGGCAACGAAGCTATCGCAGGTTCTTTGCTTGATGCAATTGAGGGTATTAAAAAAGGAAAAGAAGGCAAGGATGTGGATGTGTTTAAGGTTCTGTGCCAAAAAGGATATATGGCCGGAGATGGAAACTTTCCCGGATATTTCCTTGTACAGCCAAAGTTTGCAGAAGTAAAAAATAAATATGAAGACTTTCGTGTATCTTTGGAAAATGATTTTAATCCGGACCAGATAAGAGAAATATTTGAGGTATTAAAAAGCAAGTCAGAGATCTACCTTCAAAAAGCCAGATATGACCGCACTTTAAGCGAAGCAATGAATGCTTATGTAGTTGCAATTGAGCTGGGGCACATACCCGATAATGCCTTAAACCATACTATCTTCAGGTCCTGGTTTGGCACCATGTTTGAACAAATGACACGCCGCATTTTTATGGATACGGATGATTCGCCCATAGGAGATAAGGATGTTGAATTAATTGAAGCACAGCTGAAAGAAAAAATAGGAGGGGTTTTAATCGCAAGGTTTGGTAAAAGGTTCGGCCGTTTCCTTGAGAACCGCCCGTTTATAGGATTTATCCTAACCCTTATTTCCGGTAGTCATTGGGCAAAATCTGAGTGCAATGCGCTTACTAAAGATGGTTATGCGGCCTACGGTAACTGGGAAATTGCTGAAGACCAGAATGATTTTATAAATGTAGACGTAAGTGCTTCGTATGCCTTATATATGGCTATGCTTATGGCAAAAAGGATGGGCACGAACCGTATCCTTAATGCTGTTGTGCGGGGCCAATGGAACTTAAAACGCCATAATATGAATTGCAGGTTTGGTTATTATGAAGCCTGTCAGGTAATAGAGCGAAAAACCTTGGGCATATTCATAAATTTTACATACGGAATTGTTAATCAAGTCTATGCGCACCATACCGGTATGATGTATATGGCGCTGGTAAACTTTTTTACAAATGATATAAATGTTGAATGGTTTAAAGCATATGTGAAAAACCACGGGGCTACAGGTGTAAAACCTCTTGAAAAAATTTTTGAAACTCCCGCGGAAAAATATCATGATCCGGAAAAAGATAAAGAATCGGCAGATACAGAAGACAAAGAAAAGCGTGTTCTTGTCGGAAATGCAAAATTCTTTGGCGATGCAAAAAACCCTATAGGCCTGATTTGCTATGGTAATAGTAATGCCTTGGGCTATAATAATGTTGTTGACATTAAAGACATAGGCACAGGTGAAGTCTATACTGTCGGAGCAGCTGAGCCGGAGATAGTATGGGGAGAAGGAGATAAAAAAGGATACATCTATTATAATTACAGTTTCCCGGTTAAAGGATCAGAGAAAAAATTCAAAGTGACTGTACGGATCTGTTATGATAAAAAGGAATCCGTACAGGAAAGAGAATACTCTCTTACGCCTCCCAAAGATATGAATATAGATTATACGGCTATGATGGAATGGATAATGGGAAACGTAGATTCCTGGGAGACGCACCGTACCTATCATGAAATGTTCATCTGGACCTGGTGTAAACAGGGTTTATATCATCTATTACTGCCATTACGAAAGGTCCCTGGTTTCAGGGGCCAGAGGTTTAGAGGTTTCTTAAGCATATTAAATATGACTACCCCCGGTTCCGGCTATATTATGTCCAGACAGCGGACACTGCAGGGGGAACAGGAAGAACAGCCGTATGGGTTTATTTGTTTTGGCGGCAAGGATGGTTCACTCTTTGACGGTTTTGATACTGACCGGATGACGCTTTATGGCAGGTTAAGAAGTATTTTATTTCCTAAATCAGTTGAAACAGGCAAATTTGCAGGCAATCAGGGATACTCGCTTGCGCCTGCCGCGGGCCTTAATAGAAAAGGAGTTTTCATTAAAGCAGGAGAGACCTATAAGTTCAGCGTTCTTATAGGCCTAGGACAGAATGAACGAGAGGTTTCTAGAATTGTCAAACGCTGCCGGGAACAGGGCATCACAGAACGGGCAACGGAGAATCCTCTAAATAGTAACTATAAACCTCCTCTAGAGCTGGCAAAGATGGTTGCCGGGTTCTGCAAACGTCTCAAGCGTTCAGTACGCCTGATGCCGAATAAACCTGATTCTGAGTTTGAAGTATTTAAAAATTCTTTAAAAATACAATATGGTATTGAAAAGGGAAAAGGAAAAACAGTTGCCGCACATATTCTTGCGCAGCTTTTGAACACCGGCTATGAAGATCTTTCAAAACTTGCGGATGCTGAAATTGCCAAGCGGCTTAGCGAGAATCAAATTGACGAAAAACGAGTTCAAAAAGTATTTAGAGGAATTATAAACAGCCCGGATATAAGCATTGTTGAAGAAATACTCGGCAGAGGAATTAATGAATTGCGTAATAATGCTTCCCGATCAGATAAAACAGCGCTTGACAAACTAATTGAAGACTTAATAAGCAAATCCGCTTACGATCTATCCGACTTTTATGACTCCACAGAAGACGGCGGCAGGGTGCTCAGAAATGAGATTAAAGATTTATTGAAAAATATTATAAATTCTAAAGACGGAAAGATACCTCAAAAGCAGCTGCGCAGCCTAAAACAGCAGGCACTTAACGCTCTGTATCCTTATAATCCCACGGCGCCTGTGTACCGGTTTACACAGGAAGGCAGGGTGTGCATTGTAAGGAAGCCTCGTTCTACCAAAAAACCGTGGGCCTATCCGGATTCAAACGGCCGCATGGGATTTGTGGCAACAGTTGCCGGAGCCTTCTTTTCGTTTAGTGGAAGTTCGGTATTAAAACAGAGTATGTGGAATCCCAATATTGTAACTGAGAACGTAGTGACGGGATTAATGGTAAATATAACCGATGAAAACGGAAAGAAAATAGGCGACTTTTCGCTGACCCCTCACCCGCAGCCGTCTTCAAACGTTACCTATGAAACACGGGTAACCCCGGGGAAAATAGAGTATATTACAAAAGCGATCGACGGGTCATTTACTATAACGGTAACACGCTTTGTCTCAAAATATGAACCCGTATCCTTTGCCAAAGTTGACATTAAATACAACGGCGAAGCAGAACGTAAATTTGCTGTTTCGAGTTTTAATAAATGGGAAGGCCAGGACTTAGTGGTTAATTTTGATGAACAACAGGGCACGCTTGATATTGAAAGCAGAAGTGGTGATACCATGCTGACCGGGTTCCACAGGATGATAGGCGATAAAAAAGCTCAGGAAGATGACACCTTCACAGAATATAGTTCTTCGAAGTTTCTAATAGGGGAACTGGATTACAATGGAATTATGGACCAGCTAAGGAATGAAAAAAGATCACATAATGATAAAGTTGTTATAGCTGAACTTTTTGGATGTTTAACTCGTGAAGTGGATGAAATGTCGAACGAAGAAATCCTTAAATACCTGAAAAATATTTACGAAGAGGCCCTCGTAGATGCATTTAACAGGCTTATGGATAGACAGAATCTACCGGATGAAATAGCATACAAGCATGAAAAATTACGCCCGCAGATACAAGAGTTATTGGATACTTATAAAGAAATAAGTAAAGACCGTCTTTCTTTGGAAACCAAGCTGGCACCTTTTAGTAAAGAGCTTAACCGGGCGCTTTTACAGGCAGCATTTCCGGAGGGAGCTAGACGCAGTTATTCGGGAAATGACGATTTTGCGGGCCTTAGGACTGAAGTTTCGCTGAGCAAAGATAAACAAAGCAGCCATTTTGCCTTTATGTACGGTCAAATATATAAAGGTGATGACGTACAGCGCAAACAGGAAGCCCGGGATATTATTGAGAAATTCAAAACAGAAGACACCATAGATAAAGAGCTTGAAGAGCGCACGGCATATTTAAAGAAAAAACTCTTCAGCTTTAAGATACATACCCCGAATGCGAACCTTAATTACATGGTAAATTACTGGCTGCCGTACCAGATGTATTTGGTTCATATTTATGCGCGCGCAGCCCTTTATCAAGCTAGCGGCGGCTACGGATTCAGGGACCAGGCGCAGTCGTATCTCGGCCTTTTGCAGTCCGGTAATTGGCAGCTTGGGCATGAAACTTATGCGTATATTAAAGATCTCTGCGCACACCAGTTTGAAACCGGCGCAGTGACCCACTGGTGGCTTGAACACAACAATCTGGGACAGCTTTCCACTATATCCGACAACCTCTTATGGCTGCCTTTCATTCTGGGCAAATACCTAAATGTTACCGGTGACTATGCATTTCTTGACGGTAAAATTGATATTTTAAAACCCTTTAAGATCCCTCAAGGGCGGCTCGACGAAGCCCGTATACTTGACCCGAAAACAAGTTTTGCTGAACAAGCCGTAACGGTGTATGAACATGCTAAAAGAGCTATGGACCTGAAACTGACCCAGATGGGTGCCCACGGGCTTCCGTTGATAGGAAAAGGAGACTGGAACGACGGTCTTGACCGCATGGGGCATATGGACAGGGGAGAAAGCGTCTGGCTTGCATTTTTCCTTTATACGAACTTGATACAGTTTGCGGATATAGCCGAAAAATACGGTAAAACAAGTGACGCAGAACGGTACCGTGATAAGGCGCAGGAGCTCAAAAGAAACATTGATTTACATGCCTGGAACGGAAAATATTATGTGCGCGGTTTTTCAGATGACGGAAAGGTAGTTGATTTTTGCGATGTTATAGTTCAGTCCTGGGCAGAGATATCCAATGGATCAGATCCGGTTCGTGCAGAAAAAGCTGTAAAATATGCGGTGAAACACCTGTACAAACCAAAAGAAAAAATGATCTTGTTGTTTGACAGGATTTTAAACAAAGAAACCTGGGCCGGTGCGTTGGCGCGGTATGCTCTTGGTATTCGCGAGAATGCTGCTCAATATACTCACGGCGCAACCTGGCTTGTTACTGCGTTTATAAAGTTACTCCACCGCCTGAAAGCTGATTTAGACAAAAAGGACAATGAATTAAAGGAAACACTGACTAAAATAGCTGATAAACCTTTCAATATTCTAACCATTGCAAACTATCTTTGGGTTTGTGCGGTTCTTTTCTATAAAACATACTCCTATAAGAAATTTGCAGGTAAACTGCCGGGCTTAATGGCTTGTTTTTCTCCTATGGAACACGCAGACCCTCTGGAACACTCTGATGGTATAGTACACACGGACGGTCCGGGGCACAAGCCGGCTGTGAACTACGGCGGAGAGCCGTACGGTGTTCCCGCAGATATTTACGGCGGGATGTACTGGGAAATGATAGTACCAAGGCTTATCGGGTATTTTTTTAAACTTCAGTGGGGCCAGGCTGTTGAGTTAATACGCTATTTAAGGAGCCAGGGCTATGACCGCAAAGGCCAGGTCGGGTGGACCATGTACAGCGGCTGCTCAAGCTGGATATACTCAAACATACTAAAATATGTTTTGGGTTTTGATAAGGGTTTTGATTTCGAAAATGGTGATACTGTAAGGATTAATCCGACTATACCGAATGAATGGGGTGAATATGAGTATGAATACCCTTATTTTGATATAAAAAACGGCAAAACCTCGAACTATAAAATAAAGATCTTTAATCCTCACCATGTGTTTCAAGGAGTGGAAAAAATCGAGGTCGATGGCAAACCTGTAGAGAACCCCCAAGAGGCAATTAAATTAGTTGCGGATGGTATGAATCATAGCATCGTTGTTACAATGGGCCCGGAATTATTCAGCCTGCGCAAAGCTCTTGGTGACCTAATAAAGGTTTTACTTAGTAATTTAAAGTTAGTAAAGCAAGTAAAGCCTGACACCGGAGACAAGCCTCAAAGTATAGCGAATAATCCCTTAATAGCGGACCTGCGCAGGAGGGTTGAAGTAATAAAGGAACAGCTAACCACTCTTACCGAAGATTTGGGCCTGGAACCTTTGCAGGCACAGGCTAAAACAGTTACGGAAACTGTTATCGAAGCATCAAAAGAAAGCTTGGCTACAGCTGCACTTACTTCAGGTGTTCCGGTCTCAAGGCTTACAAAACAAGAACTTTTAGATGAATATTTCAAACAGAGGGAGCTGATTACAGAAATTATTATTAAGCTGAGGAATTACCTGTCCGCAAACCCGGACGCATCGTTGGAAGAAATCGGGGTTATAGGAAAAGACGTACAAGAACTCACTGCCCAAAGAGCTGTAGCCAGGTTCTCTGCCGGGATAGCCAAGTATTTAAGCGAAAGAAAAAAGGTCAAACAGCTGGCTAAGATAGCCGACCGTGCAGGTATCAAGGACGGCCAGACTCTGCTAAGCAAGGATATTTTACAAGACCCTGCAAAGAAGGAGTTCTTTAGTGGCATACTCGGGTTTATCCCTAAAAGAGTGAAGATCACGTTCCTGCCTGATACCGTGAGTTTTCTTCTTGACCAGGACTCATACGCATATATGAATTATCTGAGAAAAAAATTAGAGTCAAAAGAAGATATCGGACCTTTTACCCAACAAAATAAAAAATTATTCTTAGATTCAACTGGTCTATCTAATGTAAATTATATTAAGAATTATAATGGGATGGATATAAAAGGGCTTTTTATTTTCGAATCTGAAGGATCCCCAAATATAGAGCGCACTAAGGTTCATGAATTACAGCACAGGTTTTACAGAGCTTATGGAGACGGGGAAGTCTCTCAAGCGCTTGGATTTGACAAAACAGAACTCGATGACTTAATAGCCCGGATTAATCGAGAAACAAACTCCGAAGCAAAGGATAAATTGATAGATGAATTAATTCATATAATGGAATTACATATATTATCCCGAATACAGAGCGAAATGATTTCAAAAGTTATGGATGGTAAGTGGGTAAGAATCAAGAATATTTCAGGATGGGTAAAGTCTTATAAAAATGATATTTTAAGCTCTATAACAGCACAATTAAGTGGTCTGAACGATAAGGCGTTAATAGGAAGGATTGCTAGAAAAGCTTCTGTAAGGCCTGAAGCCATGGTAAAAAAATACAAGCCTGTAATTGATGAAATAATCAAGTATAAAACAAAGCTTATTATGGATAAGGAAGGAATAGATGCGCTGTCTGCTCTTAAAAAAGCTAACGAGTGGGCAGCAACTTTTCTTCAAACAATCCCGATTACAAAATTCGATAGGCTTGAAGGATACAAGGACGTACTTAGAAAACAGGCTGGCTGGCTTGGCAAGGGTGTAGACCTGGCGGTCTTGGATATACTTGGCAAAGCGCCTATTATTAAAGAAGCTCTTGGCGATAATTTAGCTGTGGTTTCTACAGCGATAGCAAAGGCTGTACTTTTAAATCCGGATATAACAAAAATATCACCGGAAAACATTAAAGAAGATCAAATAGACAGGCCGGTAAGATATGACGGCAAAATCATAAACATAAGGACATATAAAGGGAAATTAATACAATCACAAACAGAAAAAGGCATAGCCGGGCTTGCAACACTTGAACCTGACGGGGTTACAGTGTCCGTATCAGAAGGTTTCTGGGAACTTTGGGGTAACAAAAAGCCAAGTGAAATTACAGATGATGAACTTAGGGTGGCTATTAAACACGAAATAAATGAAACTAATGCTTTTAAAGGGGGAGATAAAGGATTTAACAGAGATTTAGAAAAAGCAAGAGCACAAATAGCAGAAGAACTGAAAAATGATGCTTTTGCAAGTATGGCAGTGGAAGAAATAGCCAAAAACCTGCCTCCTAAAAATTTCGTAAAGCTCTATCATACCTACAGGATGTCATTATCGGGTAATGACGCCGAAGCTGAGCTTATAATGAAAGCAGAAAGTATGGTAGATGAAGCTGTAAAAACTGCTCCGTTTATAGTACCTGAAGAAATCAGGGCTGTAATAAATTCCATACCGGGTCTTAACCTGGCCAGAAATACCACAACCACTCTTGCCGATTTAGCCAAGCTTAGCAACAAAGTCACAAAAAGAACGATAAATAGTGTACCGGAAGAAAAGCTGAAAATGCTTTATTATTCAGATACTTTTGATGAAAAATTTGTTGATAATTTAAAGAAGGAGTTTGTCAGCATTGTAGAATTTTTGTCTGGGCTTCCGCCTTCAATAACTTCCTTTGGCAGTGCACGATCTCTGCCAAATGATCCGGATTATGCAATAACAAAGAATTTAGGCAGAATTGTATATGAAACCTTCAAGAAAAATAAGGAAGGGAAAGCTGACAGGAACCAGCCTCTTTCAGAAATAAAAGCCCTGCCGGCGGTAAAAACCGGCGGCGGGCCTGCTATGATGCAGGCATTTTTAGAAGGCTTTTATGAGGCTGCAAAAAAAGACGGAATGTCCGATGAAAAATTAAAGACTCTTATTCAGGCGATACGAGTTAAACTTCCTTTTGAGCAAAAACCGAATGAAATAGTTAGACATGGAAGATGGATGCTGACCTCTACTTTCGCAGGACGCGAGTGGGGCCTTTGTATGAATAACTACGGTTTATTTTCGCAAACCGGAGGTTTAGGAACTGTCTGGGAATTGTTAGAAGTTTTATTTAGGCAGCAGCCTATAGTTTTTACGAGTTTCTGGATACCGTTTATAAAGACATTGGAAGAAATCGGGTTTATAGAACCTCTAAAAGGCGGGTTTGAAGGCACCCTGGTTCCAGAAGCAAGAGGCCCTCTTGATGCACAAGGAAGAGAAGTTAGGGTTCTTGGTTCGTATAGAACAACTAATGCAGGCACGCCGCTGTCTGTAATGGGAAATAATGAAGATGCAACTCTTGAGGCAGGCGTTAGGTTTATGACAAATACAGGTTATGTGCCAGAACTGCCGTCACTTAAAGAGATATCGAAGGAAATGGATGAACTTGGAAAGAATATATCAGAATTAAGAACCTGGGGAAAGAGCCTAACATTTATCGGCGGTCAGATAATAACGCAGGAAGAGATGAACAATACCGTTACTTTAATAAAAGGTTTGCTTAAGAAAAGAACTGTCCGTATCGCTAATCTTGAATTATTAAAGGCTTTAAAGGCCTCCTTGACAGCTGAAGAATTTGAACAAATTCAAGTGGTTACTCTGGTTAAAGACCCGCAGGATATACCGGCCGGTTTATTGCCTCCGGAATCAATTGTAACAAAAAGTGCAATTTCTCATCAGATATTAATAAACGAGAATGTACAAAGCTTTGTATTCCTGCCCGGAAATGAAGAAACTATGCGCCTATGGTCTGCACTGCTTGTTTTTATGGAAACCGGGAAAGCTCCGGTCCGTCCGATAATTTCAGTAAATGCAAAAACCGATAAAGGCAGGCTCTGGGAGTGGAACGAGATTACGCGTATTATTGAAAAAATAATGTTTGACGACAGAGAAAAAACCCACTCCGAGACTATCGCAAAAGGCGACACGCGCAGGGCTCAGGTTGCTCAGACAAATAATGATGTAAACAGGCTGATTAAAGCCGGAGAGGACCAGGACAACGCTAAAGAAGCCCTTATTCAATTTGTAAATCAAAACAACCCTGAGCTTATTGAACATATAGGATTAGAAGATACCATAGCAGCGGTCCGTGACGCAGAGATAGAAATTGTAGCGCGGGGCCCGCCAAGCATAGAATATAAAGGAAGAAGCCAAAGAGTAATTAAGATATCAAAAAATACAGCAGCTGCCTTAAAAAATAACCCTTCAAAAATCAGCGATAAAACCAAAAAAGACCTATCTGTAGTTTTAACCCTTGCCCACATAAAAGCAAAATACAAAGTTAATATAAAGTTCGATGAAGCAGCTTCGAAAGCTCCTCTGGAGTTATTGGCAAAAGTCTTGTCTGGAGAAGCTTTAATATATACTGATAGATTAAACACCGCGATAGAATTGGTAGACAAGAAAGAAAAAGCTACGAAAGAAAAGGGTGCACCTCAGCTTACAAAAGAGGAAGAGGAGTCCTTAGAAAAACTATTTGCTGAGATAGATGATAGGATCCCGGCTATAGGCAAAAAACTTGTCTCTATTAGAAACACTTTAAACTTTTCACAAAAGAGCGAAGAGTTTGATGCTCTTGAAATAAAAATACATAACGTTTTTCTCTTACTGGCTCTGAGCGATGCAATTAGAAATAAGAGTAATACCGGCGGTTTCCCTGTCAGCGCCATTATCTTTAATAAAAAAACCGGGGATATTATTGCACGGAAATATAGAGATAAAGTTAGTGTTACGGAGCCGGAAAGGGACAGGCTTGGTACAGGAGGAAAGCAGTATTTTTATCAGCATGCTGAGCAAACTGCGATACTTGCCGCAAAAGCAAAGGGTTTTACGGACTGGGAACAGGCATCTATTGTTTCAAGCCAGGAGCCCTGTAAAAACTGTGCCTGGAGTATTATAAACCACGGGTTTAGTTCATGTATTTACGGCAACAAAGATGCAAGCCCGACTTTTCTTGGCTTTGGAAAAATAATGCTTCAGCAGGGCGCTGTATGGATTTATAAAGCTGAACAATCGCTGATAGACCTGGCAGAAAAGATGATGGCTCCCTATCAAGAAGGTGTTGGTGATGTTCATGCAGAAAGAAGCTTAATGAGAATATATGGCGAGGACGAAAGAATTCATGAGGTTATCCTTACAGGTGTCAGCAAATTTTTGTCTTTAGATGAAAGCGGCAAAAGATACGGGAAGATGGAGAGAGTGTTTAAAGATGTTGTAAGAAGCCTGCTAAACCTTCCTATTGGAAAAATTGCAAACGAAATTAAACGAATAATTGAAGATAAGAGTATGGTAGATATCGCTTACTCAATGGCCTGGATGCAATCGCAGGCGGGCACTCTCGTAAATAAAATGCTTAAAAAAGAAAACCTTTTAGCGGAAGGCGAGCATAAACAGGTATATGCTCTTGACCCGGATTTTTCTGTTTACGATACCGTAAAGGGAACAGGGAAGCAGACTGTGGGCTGGCATATTGCCAGCAGGCTGCCTAACATGTGTAATCTAGCAGAGCCGTGGACCTTGCTGGTTATAGGAACAGGCAAAGATGCGGACAGGCTTTTAGCTGATATAAAACAAGAGCTTGAAAGAAAAGTTAGAGAAGTAAAACATAAGAAAGCAGAATGGGAGACAGATCCTGAACATAAAGAAAAGTTAACTGACCGGGAAGTTCAGTTTTTAAGTTTAATACAACCTGAAATCATGTTTTTAGATATCCAGGATGACTTTGTTAGATTGTTAAACGAAGAGAAAGAAAGAATAGCACAAGCTAACTTTGATGAGGCACCTGTTGCGGAACGAAATGAAGTGAAAGCAGCTGTTGATGCAAGGAAAGCCCGGTTTGAGCAAGGGAAAGATATCTATGGATTTAATAAAGAAAGCGGTAAAAATGGCGATGCATTGGATATATTCATAGATGCGCATATGCCCAAAGGCTTTAAAGGCGGGTTAACTGCCTGGCGGGGATCCAGTGAGCGCAGGAAGCTTATAGATGGAATTGGTTATATTGAAGCTACTATGAGTGAAAGCGTTATAGAAGCTTTAGGTAAACAGTTTACAGGTATTACCCAAGCTAACCTTGCACAAGCAGTTACCGCTGTTGTTGATGCCATGCTTAGCACCTCTACCCTTGCGGGAGAGGTCCAGGGTGATACGGCAATGGGGCTAAACGCAGCTGAGAAAGCGGCTATCTTGGCTAAACTGAAAGAACCAGATTCTGCTTTTGCTAAAGCTGTAATGAAGTCGATCACTTCATTTGTGTCCCCGAAGCAAATACTAACCCTTACCATTGAAGACCTGGCTAACATAGCCGCCCACGCAGCCTGGAACCTTACGCATGAGAAAAATGAAAGGCTGACAACAATAACGCCTCTTCCAGCCGATATCAGACAAGAAATACCAGCAGTTCCCGATACTATTCAATCCCATTTTGATCAAGTATCAGGGATGAGAGACAAAGCATCAGCCCTGCCAGTTATTAATAATGACTATCCTAAGTTTAAATCAATGGATCTCGCAGCTCTTTTAGAATCTTTTATTAATAAGGAAAATAACGGTGGGGCATTGTTGTATGCTTTACAGGACGATTTTGCTGCTTTTTGTTTAGAGAATGAAAAAAGTACCATGCCCGAAGCTCTGGAGTACTGGGAAGTCTGGCAAAAAAGATTAGCAAAAGCGGTCAATGCTGTGAATGATAAGCACCAAGGCACAGTTGCTGCATTAAAGCAAGATGAAAAAATACCTGTGCTCACAATCCAACGAGGCGGTAAGCAGCATGAAATTAAATTATTTAAAAACCATATAGTCATAGACCCCAAAATGCGCATGGCGCAGTATTACCTGCAGGGAATAAAGTATGCCCCAACAAGTAATTTTAATCTCCTTGAAGAGGTTAATCATTTGCTTGTTATACAAAATAAGAGAAGAAATGTAAGAACTTCGTGGTGTTCTCGTAATTGTGTTTTCTGTGCTGTCAATACCCCTTATCTCAGAGAAACTATAGAAGCTACGACACCTATAGATTTAGAAGATATAGACAGTAAAATAAAAGAGGCAGCTGAAGCTGGTATTAAGAACATCGATATTTTAGGCGAGGATTCATTTGACGATATAGAATCGCTCATGGCAACACTTGATGCATGTAATAAATACCGGATAAATAATGTACATATAACAACCAACGGCTTATTATTTTTACAGGACCCTGAAAAAGCCAGAGAGGTTTTAGAAGATATTAAGTCGAGAACTGCCGGCATTGGTACAATGACGATACGTTTAAGCTGGGACAACGAGGCAGTAAAGACAATCAAAACCTGGAAGAAGTTCGGCAATAATGAAGATGCTGTGTTTCTTGCAATGGCACAAACCATGAAGCTGCTGCAGGAAGTATTAGGGTTAAAATCAGTTAAATACAGGTCAACGACCGACATGTCGAAAGCTATCGCCAGGGGTGAAATAGATTTTTACCAATACGAAAGAATATTACATGAGATGGTACACAACGAAAACGGGTATTTTGGCCAATACAGGTTAACTGTCACTGCCCACGATTTGGATAAAGAAGGGGTCGGGGCATCTTTCTTCTCGAAACTTGATAGTACCCTTGCTTTATTAGAAAGTTCTTCCCAAATGTATGAAAAGCAAAAAATGCCATTTACCGCATTTACCTACCATTCAGGCTTAACACCGTTTTTCCAGAATAAGCGTCTAAAGCATTTGAGTTTACCGTTTGATAAAATTGTTGAGAAACTAAAAGCAAAAAGCAGATGCATACTTAATCCTACGCTGGATTTTTCAACAGGCTTATTTATGCCCTGCGATACTCGCAGGGAATCCAGGTTAAGGTCCCGGCCTATTACTAAACGTACAATTTCAGATCTTATTGCTCAAACAATTGATGATCCTTTGGGAAGGCATCTTTATGTGTGGAATAACGTAAGCCTTTTAGATTCTGCTAAAGTAAACTTGTACAACTCTCAAGAACAAAATATCCAATATGCACGGCAATTCCGTATTGCTAAATATTTTTTTCCATTCCTAAGCTCGTTACCTATCCTTATGGGCAAAGCAGGAAGTTATATAGAATCAATTATTTTCCCTATGGATGAGTTAATGACTAAAATAGATTTAGTATATTTATTAGGCGATGTTATGGCCCATCTTAAAGGAAAACAAGAAGAAAACTATACTTTTCAATCAGTGCCGGCACAATTATTACCACTTCTTTTTGAGCAGGATGTATTATTGGGGCATCTCTATGATCAAAATCCATCTTTTAGGCCCATAATTGATAAAAATACAGGGCCGGATACAGATAAATTATTAAATAAATCGCTTGAGGAATTTGCCAAGAGGCTGCATAAGAGCGTAGATGAATTAACCCCGGAAGAGCGCCTGCAGGCTGATATGGAGTACGCTCCTGTTGCGGAATGGGCTGAAATAGCCAGGATATTCAAGTATAAATCCCTGGCAAAGCTGCCTGTTATTGGCCTGTTATTTGGCCTTATATACAATTTGCGTTTAAACAGGTTTTTAGATGCGCATCCCCAATATAACGATAAAGAAGCATTAAAAGAAGGCCTGGAATTCATTGAGAAAAAAGTTGTAAATGCCGCAGTTGCTGCTTTGGGTAAAGAGTTCAAAGGTATTGCCAACCTTTCAAAAACAGTCTATGCTGTTGTGGCAGCTCTGGCCTTAAGCGAAAAAGACAAAGAATTAATCAAAGAAAATCTGGGAGTTTCTGAAGGTGAAAATATCGATGATGCCTTAGCGGATATGGTGTCAAGCTCAATCACTTCATTTATGTCCCCAAAGCAAATATCAACACTTACCATAGAAGGCCTGGCCAACATAGCTGCCCACACTGTCTGGAACCTGACACATAAGCCGGAGGAGAGGCTTTCAAAACCGCAAACCGACAAAACAGTAAAGCAAGTAAAGCCTGGCACTGGAAATGCTACAAGTCCTACAATAGAGAAAGAAATTTTATATAAACAGGCTTCAAATGCAATCGAGCACCTTAATGCTTTAGCAGGCCCATTTACTCTGAATTGTGCCCATTATGCCATAGAAACACAGCGAAGAATAGGTGGTTCATCACGGATTATAAAAGTTCAAGAAAAGGGGGCGGCAAGTTATCATTACTATGTTAGATATGGAGAATGGATTATAGACCCTTCTCCATGGTTGAATGCTTGGGACAAATTCATTGTAAAACCTGATATTCCTATTGTGTTACATAAAGATGATCCTAAAGCTAAAGTTTACATAGAAAACGGATCCATTCCTGAAGATGACGATATTCTTCAACCACTTGAGCAAATAAAATTCCTTGAAAGAAATTTTAAAGGAAATATCCCTAATCAAACAGTTACACAGGAAGAGCAGCTGACTAAACAGCAAACCGACAAAACAGTAAAGCAAGTAAAGCCTGACACCGGAGACACTAAAATCAATTTGAGGGTTGTTTTATCATTGGGAATATCCCGGATCAAACAGTCTATTATATACAGTCCTATTCGGTTTTTTGCGGTTCTGCATCACAATATATCAATATGGTTTAAAATAGTGTTTAAAGATACTATCAAGGAGTTGGTCCATACAACATCTTACATTATAGCCAATAATAAAGAAGAGGCACAAAGCCTAAAAGAAAAAACCGTCCAGATGACACAGATGGGACAAAATGTCGTTACTATAGCGCCGATTACTAGGGAAGAAGCGAAACAAGAAAAAGGCCGGTTTAGAGAAATAACCCCTGATAAAGAAACTATAGGAATAAACTATCTAGACAAACCCTGCAGGATCTTGCAGGAACTCACTAAAGCAGGCCACGGCACATCGGTTGTAACGCTTTATGTCGAGCTTCCAGAAGGGGTTAGTGCGATTGAAGCTTCAGCTCTTGGAGAGATAGCGCAGCAACTGATCGAAGACATTGCAGGCAGCCCAATATACAGCCAAGCACTGTCCAAACATCTGCCGGTAAAATACAGCAGAAAAGCTTCAAAGTTAAAGCCTGATATCGTATTTGGCTTAGGCGATATAGCCAATTTTATTCAACCGAAGCCTGAAAATTTAGACAGAGAAAATCTTTTCAAAGATACTCTTTTTGTGGCAATAAATGATAAGCATATTAAAGCGGCTGATGTTATTATAAGCGTAAAGGAATTTATGGATTATGAAGGTTTAAAAGGCCTTTCGGCAAAAGACTTGATAATTAAATATATCGGGCCCGCCTATATTACCAAATCCATAGAATCGGTCATGGGCAGGTATGCGGAAAATATAGTGGAAGTGGAAAATATAGATTCAATAACAAAAGACCAATTAGGCCGGGCAGCAGAAAAAGCCGATAAAAAACCTGTTGTAAGAGTTTCAATCAATAATATAAAGGAACTGCCCGGTTACGAGATCGAGCCTGCCCTAAGCGCTGTTTCAGTCCAGGACTTGAGCGCTCAATTAAAAAAGAATATGAAAAAGTACGATAGGTTTTATATTGACCTGCGTAGCTTTGAAGGTTTTACTCTTGCAGATTATAAAAAAATCGAGGGGCTTTTTAAACGTTTCCCGGACACCAAGGTATTATTTGCCCTGCCTGAAAAACTAGCCCGGGAAGAAGAAAGGGCGCTGATCGAAAAAAGCCTTAAAGATGTAAGTAATTTTTACCTAGAACGCTTATTTTCCTCAGATGTTGCTGTGCCGCTGCTTGCCGAAGACAAAGTGTATTATAGGGTGGAAGGGGAAAATTATGAGGCAGCTAAAAAGCTCCAGAAAACCGGCATCAGCGGGTTTGTAATTAATCTAAATGAAGTGGGTGCCTTGCTTCAGGAAATAGTATCTGGTATCGCAAGTTTATCAAAACCTAAAGACCCGGTAGAAAAGTATAAACACTCCTATTTAAAGCTGGGCCTCAACTTTTTCCAAAAGAGAAAAATACCTCAAATTTCTTTAAAAAATGAAGAAATGCTAAAAACCCTGGCTGTTTCGATATTTAAATGGCACGAAAAGAATGAACCGGGCCTTATTGAAGAAATAATGAATATGGTTAATAATCCTGACAATGATTTTGACATAGGGGAACTTTATAGGTTGAAGCTTAAGCTTCAATATTTCTATAATAACAAGCAATATGACGAATTAGTTGGCTGCCTGCGCGGTGCGCTTGAAGTTGTTGTCAAAGATGCCTATTTGCCCAAAGGCATTCGATTAAAACAGGACAGGTATAACGCAGTAATGGGGACATTTATTTTAAAAGCTTTTACCCTAGGCAAAGAAGGGGAGAAAATACTTGAAAAGCTTGCCGAAGGCGATTTCGGGGAAACCGGCTTAGATGCTAAAATTAACCAGCAAAATACTATTACGGTCATTACCCAGGAAGCTCTTAAAGACAGCGATAGGATCATTAAAGATGCAGTTTTGCCGGAAAGCTATACCTTGGAACAACTGCTCGAAGTATTATTCCTCTACTACCAGGATCAAAGAGAGTTCGGTTTTAAAGACATGCCGCAGGACCTTAAAACCTCCTTCATCAAAGCCGTTCAAGCCGCCGGATAGCTGTCATATAAGTAAGCCTCTCTAATATTATTTACCCCGCTGCAAGGAAACGCCGCCTCCCACCATGCACAGAGAGGGATTCCACCTGCCAAACTTCTGTGAGGACTTGACAATCTGTTTTTAATATTGCACAATAATTCATGCACATCTAAATATGGCATTTTTCTTTGGGGCTGGAAATGTTTTTTAAAGTAGTTTTGCTTTTTCCTATCTATCTATCTATCTATCTATCTATCTATCTATTAGCAAGCCGTTTGGAAATAATCAATCATAAAATGGAAGGTGTTACATGAAACCTATACAAAGGCGTATAGAAATTTCTTTTCTTCTTTTGTCTTTATCTTTACCTTTATCTTTATCTGTTAACGTGCAGGCAGGCTTTATGTCAGGTTCAATCAATTCCGGCGGTTCCTTAAACTCTTCAGGGAAAATAAAATTTGTGAGTATAGGGAATATCACAAGAGGCTATGCATCTATAGTACAAAAAAGCGCTTCTATAGCAAAAACAGCGCTTAAACAGGCAATTGGCCCGGATCCTGCATTTATACTCCACGAAGCATACACTTTTCCAAACCCAGCCAAAAGAGTCAAAAAGCCTACAATACATATCGAAGTAGGCATAGCTGATTTAATTGATTTCAGGATATATGATGTATCTGGCGACTTGATTTTTAAAGGCGAGCTAACCTCGGCCCCGCAGGTAATAGGTTTACAATATGCCTATGAATACCTGCTTAACAGCGATATTCAAAGCGGAACATATATCTGCAAAGTGCAAGCCAAGAAACAGGGTATGAACGATATAACCACAACCATAAAATTTGCCATAATCCGTTAACGGTGTTACAATCGCGCATTGGATAAGACAATGCGGGATTGGAGATGGCCGGGATGGAACTGGCTAATGCCGGATTGTCAGGATGGAATAGAAATTTCGAAATCCGAAGCACGAATTTCGAAAAAATAATCAACAGGCAAAAAGAAATCTGCAAAACTTAAAATTAATTTGTCTTTTTGAAATTACTTATTGAGGTTATATGATGACTAAACAACCCAAGATTATTTGTATAG